>NZ_JAHHPR010000792.1:0-20508 GCF_024606255.1 Endozoicomonas sp. SESOKO3 | reverse complement strand
CGTTAAAAAGTGGCTCAAAATGCTCATTTACTCGCTGTAAACTGCGCTTTTTCGCCACTTTTTGCCTTGTCACAGCTTTGCTCGCTACTTTAGCGACACCCTCTAAGAAGAGGGGAACAGGTCGTTCTGGTAGCCAGTTCCTGATCAGGGCTCTGACTATAGTAAAGGGAAGTAATAAGTCAGGGCATTATCATGGAGTTGAGAAAATGGGTACTTGGCGCCGCTATTTTGCTGATTCCGATTGCAGGATACGCAAAGCCAATTTACAAGTGTCAGGTTAATGGCGATGTGGTCTTTACAGAAGAGAAGTGTGACAGCAATGCCAAACCAATTGAGCTCAAGGGGTTGGCGGCACCGCTTGAGCCATTTGATATCGATAAGTTGCGGGGGATGGACGAAAAGTTACGCGTCCAGATGATCGAAGATCGCATTGCTCTGAGGCAGAAGCGGATTCGGACCTATCGTAATCGTATGCAGAGCGAGCTGAAAAAACTTCAGGGAAAAATCAATAAAAAGACCCTGGAGAACAAGAGCCTGCCCCGCAACAGTGTTCAGGAAAAAGAGCTCAATACTCAACTGAAGTCTATTGCAGACAATGTTGAGCTGGATACCAGGGGAACCCTGTCTGATCAGATGAATGCGGTTGTAGTCCGTTATAAAACCCTGATTGAAGCGGAACAATTTCAAATTGAACTGTTGTTGCAGGAGCTCAGGGTTAACCAGATGATGCATCAGAACACCTCCCGGAATCCCTGAAATTTCTTGTAAATTCACTTGCAAGCTCTGGGTACCGGGTTCACTATTCACTCCGATGAAAATCGTCAAAAATGTGCTTGATGCCGGTACTCTTTTAGGGGAATGTCCCCGCTGGCATGAGCCCACGTCTACCCTCTACTGGGTTGATATCACCGGAAAGTCTCTCAACAGCTGGCAACCAGAATCCGGCGCCCGGCAGTCGTTGAGTCTGCCTGAAGAAATAGGCTGTTTTGTGTTCAGGGCGTCTCATGGGCTGGTAGCGGCCTTGCGTTCCGGCTTTGTATTTCTGGATTCCATTGAGTCGGGTCGAATAACTCCTATTTGTGACCCGGAGTCTGATAAACCTCACAATCGCTTGAATGATGGTCGTTGCGATGCTTTGGGGAGGTTCTGGGTGGGATCTGTTTATCCACCGAAAGACAAGTCGGATGCCTGGATCTACATGCTGAATAATCAGCTGGATTGCCAAAGAAAGGCAGGGCCATTTTTAACCAGTAACGGCATCGCTTTCAGTCCGGATAATCGAACGATCTACTATGCGGATTCACCTGAGCAGATTATTTACGCCTGCGACTTTGATCTTGAAAGAGCAGAGTTGAGCAATCGCAGGGTGTTTCATCGATTCCCCGCTGGAAAGGGACGTCCGGATGGTTGTGCTGTCGATGAAGAAGGTTGTTACTGGACAGCACTCTTCGCTGGCGGAGCAGTTGTCAGATTATCGCCCGGCGGGGTTCTTTTGGAGACCATAAGCTTACCCGTTAAATATCCAACCATGGTCGCTTTTGGTGGTGATGATTATTCAACATTGTACATCACCAGTTGCCGTCAGGCCTGTTCTGATGAGGAGCTGGAGTTGTATCCTGAGTCAGGCTCTATTTTTGCTGTAAAGACTGGAGTCAGGGGGCTGAAAGAAAATCGGTTTGCCGTTTAGCAAAATCATCAGTCAGAAAAGTTTCTTTTACTGATAACCACCGCTTCAGTGTCTGTTAATTTCTAATAGAATCAGAATTCCTCATAGTCCCATTCGTGTATTTTCCTGTGCAGATTTGTTGTTGATTGATCCATGGCAGTTTTAGTCGAGGAATGAATCGCTATAGTGCGCCGTGAAAACCTTTGCGCAAACCTTTTACTGAATCTTGGGAGACAACAGTCAATGTGAGCCCGATGGCCATAAGCTTTCTTTTGAGAAAGGCTCGTTGAAACAACGAACGGTAGCCAGTATGAAAAAGACCGGACTTCTCAGCTCAAAGCTTTCCGGGGCCAACCTGGCTATTCCTGAAGGTCAGCCCGGCTCTCATCCGGCATTGCTATCACGGTCTGACAAGATAAGGTCGGTGAATATCCTAGGCTCTTTGCCCGCCAAAGAAACGCTGCAATGGCAGGGTGAAAATAGAGTGATGCTGGTCTGAAAGTAAGTTGTAGCCGCTTGAAAACAGAGTTCCTTTCCTGCTTACATTCATTGAAAACAAGGTCTAAGAGTTCCTCTCTTTGTCAAGCAACGGGCTACTATTTTAAATGACGGTTCCTTAATGATGTCTGTCGTTAATGGCATGAGTCATCCGGTCAATGAGGCTGCTTTGAAGGATGGTTTCGCGCACAGTAGCAGAGTTCCAAAGTCAGACGATAGCTCTCCACTGTTGAAATCTGCCCGAATGTTTTTTCATGTGAGGGGTGAAAACGAAGCTATCCTTAACACGCCTGACTCTCCTAAGGTTTAAGAAGTACAAACTCATGAATTACACAAAATTCTTTAAAAGGCTTCTACTGCTCATGCTGTCGTGTTTCGTAGGGATGCAAGTGGCTAATGCGGAGCTTAACAGTCACGCCAACGAACACGCCGGCATCCCTTCGTCTGTGTATAGTGCTAACTGCCCCTATAACCAGATATGCACTGGCGATATCGTGCTGATTAGCATGGCTGATTTCAGTGCGTATAGGGATATTACCATGCTCCGGACCATGGTTTTTGTTGCGAAGGACGCATATAACCTGTCAAAAGGTTACTCTCAGGTGGCTAGCATCGGACCATTTTTAAATGGTTTTTACTATCGGGTAAAACCCAGTAAGACTTATTACTTCAGTGCTACCTACTACTATAGAGAATCAGGTGGTCACGTGGAACACGTCACCCGGGATTTCTATTTTAAATCCAGAAATGATGCCCATAATCCGGGCGGATACGGCGAGGATGGACCTATATACGCAGGTGAGCCTGAACTCATAGGGCTTCCGTCGATACCAAAATGCCATCGTGAAACAGCAGGGGAATTCTGTACCAACCAGGTAGTTCACATCTTCTGGAATAATGATCGAGGCCCGGGCAAACGCATACAAGACATTGACCTTTTCATTGATGACCAACACGTCAAACACGAGCATGGATCCTATTATAAAGATGGAGGCAATTTCCATGACTTCTACTACGTACTCCCTGCTTCGAAATACAATGGAGCACCGGTAAGTTTCCTTGTTAAGTGGCAAGTCTTGAACACGGATGAAACCTCTCACTTTGAAAGCTCGCAAACATTGGTAAGCAAATATACGCCAGAATGGGCCTCTGCATGTCGGCTACATGACTATTGGCTAAGATGTCAAGATCGTTCATCTGGTCGCTAGGAGTCTGTAAGCGTCCGTTGATAGAGCAGGCTGCTGAACAGTTTGCTATCTGGCGTAATGTAAGACCTGACACAAAAGAAGTTTTGGCAATGCTTCGTCATGAACAAAGTGGAAATGCCCTGTCATAGAGAAGCCTTTCTATTGATAGAAATCTGAATATGGAAAAATCTGCAATGGCATCCTTTCCTACCGAAGAGTTCCTGCCCGGAGATCTTGTTTTTCAGCTGCGAGCAGGAGGATAGGCCTAGTGGGGCATTAGCCGGTTGTTTTCTGGCCGAGATAGCATAGCCATTAACCATGTAGGTCTCTAAGATGGTGATGGGCAGATTATTGAGGCTATTATGCCCGGGATCACAAAATCATCGGTCGATGATTCTGTGAGTCGCTCTGTTGTCGATAACCATGGTGGCCCCT
Organism: Endozoicomonas sp. SESOKO3; assembly: GCF_024606255.1. NCBI lineage: Bacteria > Pseudomonadati > Pseudomonadota > Gammaproteobacteria > Oceanospirillales > Endozoicomonadaceae > Endozoicomonas > Endozoicomonas sp. SESOKO3. The sequence goes on along the minus strand of NZ_JAHHPR010000792.1, from coordinate 16,722 downwards.
GTATTCTGATATGCCGACTCCAGCCTGAGTATCATCAATTGATTATTCCAGCTCTGAAGACCGCAAAGGTGATGGTCTTGTGCTGGACTTTCGGTGTCTGAAAACATGAGTCTCTGCAGTCTGGAGCAGTTCCAGAGTGCCAGTGGCAAGACCGGTCGCAGCCGGGACGGAGTCGGTTCAACACTTCATTAAAGCCTTCAATATCAAGATATCTACGGCTAAACAGCTGATCAAGAATCTCAGTGGTGGCAACCAACAAAAAGTGGCGATCGCCAAAGGTTTGATGATCAATCCAAGAGTGCTGATCCTGGATGAGCTAACCCGTGGTGTCGATGTTGGTGCCAAGAAAGAAATCTACCAGTTAATTAATGAATTCAAGAACAAGGGCATGAGTATTTTGCTGGTGTCGTCTGACATGGCAGAAGTTCTGGGCATGACTGAACAAACCCTGAAGGCAGTTGCGCTCAGCCCTGAGCTTACGAGCAGCCCTGAGCCCGTAAAGAGCAACGGTGGCAAGTTCCGCATCAATAAAGAATTCCTGTTCGAGTACAAATCTGTCATTGCTCTGCTGATGATCATGGTGGCCGTCTCAATGATCAGTGACAGCTTCTTCAGCACCAACAATATGCTGAATATTCTACGACAGACTTCCATTAACGCCATCATTGCGGTGGGTATGACCTTCGTCATCCTGACCAGTGGTATCGACCTGGCCGTTGGCTCCATTCTGGCACTGAGTGGTGCTCTGGCGGCAACCCTGATTGGCATAGACTTCAACATTATGCTGGTGGTGACCCTGACTCTCGCAGCTGGTGCTGCCATGGGAGCCATGAGTGGTTTGATAATTGCCAAGGGAAGGGTTCAGGCGTTTATAGCAACACTGGCGACAATGACTCTGCTCCGTGGTGCCACAATGGTATTCACCGACGGTCGTCCCATCTCTGCCAGCAGCGGTGCTGCTTCTGATGCGTTCTCATTTATCGGCAGTGGCTACTTGTTTGGTATTCCTTTCCCGATTTACCTGATGGGATTCACCTTTTTAGCAGCATGGTTCGTGTTAAATCACACACGACTGGGTCGTTACGTCTATGCTCTGGGTGGTAACGAAGCTGCTACTCGTCTGTCCGGTATCAACGTCGATCGTATCAAACTGGCTGTTTACTCCATTTCTGGCGGTCTCTCCGCCCTGGCAGGATTGATTGTCACCAGTCGTCTGGCTTCGGCTCAGCCTACAGCGGGTAATAGTTACGAGCTGGATGCAATTGCTGCGGTAGTGCTGGGTGGAACCAGCCTGACAGGTGGCAGGGGACAGATCACCGGTACTCTGGTTGGTGTGCTGATCATCGGTATCCTGAACAACGCCCTGAACCTGCTCAATGTTTCTTCTTACTATCAGTTGATTGCCAAGGCTCTCGTTATCCTTCTGGCTGTCCTGGTAGACACTCGTTCCTCCAGACAGTCTTAAGAACAAGGCTACTTTCCGTCGTGGAAGTGGTCGTCTGCCAATATAAGGCCGGAATAAACCGGCCAAACAATCGACCACGAGGTTGTTCTCCATGATTTTCTCCATGAAAAAAACATTAGCCATTGCCCTGACTGCAGGTCTGGCTCTGACAGGTTGCAGCAAGCCTGAAGAAGGCACTACGGGTACGGAATCATCTGACGCTTCCGGTCAGAAATCGATGGCGCTGGTGGTGTCTACCCTGAACAACCCTTTCCTTGTCACCCTGAAAGAAGGGGTTGAGAAAAAAGCTCAGGAGCTGGGCTATGACTTGGTGATTCTGGATTCCCAGAATGATTCTGCAAAGGAAATGACCAATACTGAAGATCTGACGGTGCGTGGTGTTGATGCCATCCTTCTGAACCCTACTGATTCAGACGCTGCAGCTAACTCTGTGCGTGCTGCCAACCGTGCTGAAATTCCGGTAGTTACTCTCGATCGTGGGGCTAATGGCGGCAATGTGGTGTCTCATGTGGCTTCCGACAACATTGCCGGTGGTGAGATGGCCGGTGAATTTATTGCCAGTAAGCTAGGCGGAGAGGGTCAGGTGATTCAGCTGGAAGGTGTACCGGGCACGTCCGCTGCTCGTGAGCGTGGTGAAGGTTTCATGAAAGCCATCAAGGGCACTAACCTGGAGCTGGTGGCCAGTCAGCCAGCCGACTTCGACCGTACCAAAGCTCTGAACGTTACCGAAAACCTGCTACAGGCTCATCCGGATGTTAAAGCCATTTTTGCCCAGAACGATGAAATGGCACTGGGTGCCCTGAAGGCCGTACAAGCTGCGAAGAAAGACGTCATCGTCGTAGGTTTTGATGGTACGGATGAAGGGATCCAGTCTGTTCAGGACGGTGGTCTGGCTGCCACCATTGCCCAGCAGGCATCCATGATTGGTGAAATGGGTGTGGAAACTGCGGATAAAGCTATCAAGGGCGAAGAGGTGGCAGTCTATACACCGGTTGAGCTGAAACTGATTACTAAGCAGCCCTGAGCCGATAATGAGTATGACCAGACCTTTGGACTGATCATAGAAGCGAAGATAGAGATAGATTCATGACCAAACAGATTCTTGTTCTTGGCAGTGTGAATGCAGACCATGTACTGAAAGTAGAGTCTTTTCCCCGTCCCGGTGAAACTGTCACTGGCAGTCGCTACGATGTTATTCCCGGTGGTAAAGGTGCCAATCAGGCAGTAGCGAGTGCCAGACTGGGCGGCAACACCCGCTTTCTTGCCTGTGTAGGACAAGATGCTTTTGGTCATGAAATTGTCGACAAGTTCGCAGAAGATGGTATTGATACTTCCCTGATTGAACAGGTGGAAGGCTTAAATACCGGTGTCGCCTTGATTTTTGTCGATGGGCGTGCAGAAAATTGCATTGGTATTGCTGCTGAAGCTAATGCAGCATTAACCCCTGAGCGGGTTCTGGATAAGAAAGCCGGGATTGCCGGTGCTGACTACCTGCTCATGCAGTTGGAAACCCCGCAAGCTTCTATTCTCGAGGCTGCAAAAGTGGCGCGCAGCAACGGTGTTACTGTTGTTATCAACCCGGCACCCGCACGTCCATTGTCTGATGAACTGTTGGCCAACGTTGATACAATCACGCCCAATCAGACAGAAGCAGAACTGCTGACAGGTGTCGCTGTCAATGATCCGGAAAGTGCCTGTCAGGCTGCCTCAGTGCTCCATGACAAGGGAATTTCAACGGTTGTTATCACTATGGGAAGAATGGGTGCGCTGATTTCTGATCAGACGGGTGCCCGAATGGTTCCCGGTTTTGAAGTATCAGCAACCGACACCACCGCTGCAGGCGATACGTTTAATGGTGCACTGCTAGTGAAGCTGGCTGAAGGATTGGATATAGACAGTGCTGCACTTTTTGCCAACGCCGCAGCAGGCATTTCTGTGACTCGCAGTGGTGCGCAGACATCTATCCCGGGAAGGGATGAAGTAGAACAACTTCTGGCAGAACGCATTGCGCATTGCTCAGAAGTACAACAGATTGTGGCAGAACGGTAAGAGAACGGCGCTATGGCAACGATCAAGGATGTTGCAAAGCAGGCAGGAGTTTCCATCTCAACGGTCTCTCATGTTCTGAACGGTACCCGGTTTGTCAGTGAAGATAAGGCATTCCGGGTCAGAAAGGCGGTTATAGCATTGAACTATAAGCCCAGTGCTGTTGCCCGCAGTTTAAAAACGAATAAAACCTACACCATCGGTATGCTCACGGGATCCAATGCCAACCCGTTTTTTGCCGAAGTGATTCATGGTGTTGAAGCCACCTGTTATGAGCGGGGCTATCATCTGGTTCTGTGTAACTCCGACGACAATCTGGATAAACAGGCATCTTATTTGCGGACTCTGGAAGAAAAGCGCATTGATGGCCTGCTGGTGATGTCCGCTCACAGTGCCCCGGGTTTTTTTGAAATGCTGAGTGAGCGTTGCCAATGGCCTCTGCTTATCCTGGACTCTCCGGCTCCGGGTCTGGAAGCCGATGTCATTATGGAAGATCCGGAGCAGGGCGGTTACGAAGCAACCCGTCACCTTCTGGAAAAAGGGCATCGCTCTATTGCCTGTATTAGTGGTCCGACAAAGTTATCGCCGAGTTCACAGCGACTGGCAGGTTATCATAGGGCGTTGGAAGAGTTTGGGATACCGGCCGGGAGTGGCTGGGTTGTTGAAGGGCGTTTGACAGCAGAGAGTGGTTTTTTGGCAGCCAATCGTCTGCTGGATGACCTGGATGCTGGCCAGCAGCCACCATCGGCCCTGTTTGTCGGCAATGATCTGATGGCCATGGGGGTAATATGTGCACTTCAGACCCGGGGTTACAGGATTCCGGATGATATATCCGTGATAGGGTATGATGATATTGAACTTGCGTCGTATACATCGCCGCCATTGACCACGATTCATCAGCCTAAGGCTGAGCTGGGCAGGCTGGCTGCGGATACACTGATTGCACGTATAGAAAACCCGGGTCAAAAGCCTGAGGTAAAAACGCTGCGTTCAACATTGGTTGAACGTCAGTCTGTTAAATCAACGCTGTAAATCCGGACTATAAGTTTTTTCATTCAGACAGTCATGAATACAGATACAATCCTGAGTAGTTCCTGATGAATAGTTCCTGACTATTGTAAGAAAAATGATTGCCAGAATAAAAAGTGAGGATCGAGAGGCCAATGAATCAGTTAGAGCAACTCAAGGGTATGACAAAAGTAGTGGCAGACACCGGCGATATCGAAGCCATTCGTCGATACCGGCCCGTGGATGCTACGACTAATCCATCCCTTATTCTGAAAGCGGCAGAGCTGCCTGCCTATGAGCCACTTTTTAACCATGCCCTGGAGCACGGCAGATCCAAATCTGATGATAAAATGGCACAAGTCAGGCATGCCTGTGATTGGTTGGCCGTAGCGATTGGTAAGGAAGTCCAGCAGGTCGTACCGGGTGTTGTCTCAACAGAAGTCGATGCTCGTTTATCCTTTGATAAAGATGCGACCATTGCCAAAGCTCTTGAGCTGGTTGCCTTATACCGTGAGCAAGGCGCTGACCCTGAGCGTCTGCTGATCAAGATCGCCTCTACCTGGGAAGGTATTGAAGCTGCAAAGGTACTTGAACAGGAAGGCATCCGTTGCAATCTGACTCTGCTGTTCAGCTTTGCCCAGGCACAGGCCAGTGCTGAGGCCGGTGTATTCCTGATTTCTCCATTCGTTGGCCGTATTCTCGACTGGCACAAAAAAACAGAAGGTCGTGACTTTAAAGCGGCTGAAGATCCGGGTGTTGTTTCTGTGACCCGCATATACAACTACTACAAGCAGCATGGCTATAACACGGTGGTCATGGGTGCCAGCTTCCGTAACACGGGTGAGATTATTGAACTGGCGGGTTGTGATTGTCTGACTATTGGCCCGGGCCTGCTGGATGAGCTGGAGAAAACAGAAGTGACTGTTGTTCAGAAACTGTCTCCGGAGAACGCAACCTCCAGTCATAAAAAAGTGATACTGAACGAACAGGCGTTCCGCTGGGCTATGAACGAGGATGCTATGGCCACGGAAAAACTGGCCGAGGGTATTCGTAACTTTGCCAGGGATCAGGTGAAGTTGGAGCGACTGGTTGAATCCAGGCTGTAATGCTTTCAGAAAAAAACGACATCAGACCTTAAGCAGATATCGAAATACTCGGTATCTGGTTCAGGCTTTCCGGAGTAGTTTGGGTCTTCCATATTGGCATGGCAGGCAACTTTCGTTTTATGTATGGCACACTGATTCACAGACTCACTGGGAGGCGCTGCTATGAAACCCGGGACACCTTTTTATCCTCCAGACAACTATTCGTCATCACGGAGCATAATTTCCAGCCTATGGCTGGTTTTTGTGCTGCTGGTATTTTGCACGGTCGGAGTAAAAGCGGCTTCGACTGAAGCGCTCATGGATATGGATGAAGCCTACGGCCAGTTGGAGCAAAAACTGAATCTCACCGACGAACAAAAGCCCAAGGTAGAAGCCATCCTGAAGGAGAGCAGGGCGGTTATTAAAGAGATTCGGGCCTCCGACGAGAATCGGCTAAGTAAAGCCAGGGCGCTCCGTAAAAACAGGGATGAAACCAATAAGAGACTCGCGACGGTATTGAACGATCAGCAGATGCAAACCTATCGGGAACTTCGTAAGGAAATGCGGGATAGGCTGAAAGAATACCGCGGTCAGAAAAAGTCTGAATAGATGTTCAAGGATAAACGTCAGGAGTCACCCGAACGCCTGACGTTAAGATCAGATCCGGATAAGACGCATTGTCAAAAGCCAGCTCAATGAAGAATGCAGTCCATCCATTTTCAGGGGCTTGGGGGCAGAATTGATAGGTCCAGGGTCTTGAGTGGACAGGCGTTATGTGAGTTGCCTGAAAACGTATACCAGCTTGTTGCAGTACATCTTTTCGGAAGTCTCTGGCGTCGGGGTTATGGCAAACCCAGACACGCGCAAGCTTAGGTTCAAGGCTGGTTCTGATTTCCAGGCCACCGTCATCCAGCAGTCGCCAGTTCATGGCGGGCATGTCCTGCTCCGAAATCAGCGCACCAAAGACAGAAGCCATAATCTCATCGATGTTCACAGCACTATCCCGGCCCAGATAATGGCTGGCATTCGGCAAGTACCTGAGCCAGGTTAATTCAGATAATTTCGGATAATAGAAACGGGCAGAGTCCGGTGGAAAGAACTCATCGCAACTGGCGTTAACAATAAACGTGGGCAGGAAGAGCTGATTTCTATAAACAAAAGGGTCGATATCATTGAGCAATTGCTGCATACCCGGAGAGTCCAGCTTTGACAGAATGTCATGATCATTGTCGGCATAATCGCGAATGGCACTGGCAAAGCCGCCGTAAACATTCAGATGATGATGCATACAGGCTTGTATGTTCAGTGCATCAATCACCATTGGAATAAGAGCCATGACCCTCTGATCAGCAGCTGCCGTCAACCATGAAATCCAGCCCCGTTTGGAAGCCCCGGCGATAATGAAATCATCTATTCGGGTGGACCCTTTTTCACTGAACTTTTTACTGAACTCACACAGGGCATCCATGGTTCGGATTACACTCTTAACCATGGGCCACTGGACGGGCATAAAGCCGTTGTTTTCAGGATCTTCCAGAAAGGCTTGCCAGGAAAAAGCAACAAGATCATCTTCCGACCTGGGAACACCATCCTGAAAGGTCAGAGGCTGGTTGGGCACGTCTCTGAGAACGGCTACCGGGGCTTTAGTGAGTTGGCATAATCGTGCACCATCGACGTTATGTGAGGGTGTGAGTTCAAGGGATGGGTCGTGCCTCGATCCTCCATGAATCATTAGCAGACAGGGGTTGTCTGAACCTTCTTCAGGCCAATAGAGCGTCAGGCGGTGTTGCCATTCGGGTTGACGGAGACCAAAGCGAATGCCTTCCTGCCAGGTCTGGGAAATAAGTTCTAAGTGACTCATTGTGACGGCTGGAAACTCGTCAGAATAACAGGTTTCAAGGCAGCGCCAGCTGAAGTTGTCATCTTCTCTATTCAGGAAGTCCAGAAATTCAGGATTCAATGCCAAGCCTCTTGGTTGCTGGAGTTCATTTCAGTGTCATCGGCGGTTATTGATAGAATACAAGCCGGTATTCATTTTGTAGTCAGTCTATCGTTTTTGTGGAAAAAAGATTCGATCTGGCGAACTTTTTTTGTTCCTTCAGGGTCGAAGAGAGCAGTAAACATTTATTTATTGGGTACAGGTTCTGGTTAAAGCCAAAAAATCGGCTAAACATTATCTTGCCTGATCATGAAGTTTCTGGAGTCTCATGTGCTGATTGTTGCCGAAACCCCCCGACTGATCCTTCGAACCTGGCAAGAAGCCGATTTAAAGCCGTATGCCGATATCACGGGATCGGTTCAAAAAGAACCGCGTTATGGTGCTCACTCCCCCGCCTCTGAAGCAGAAACCGACCTCTGGCGTTTTCAAATCGAACTTGACCAGAGGGGCTGGTCTCGTTGGGCGGTTGTGCTTAAAGAGACTTACCAGCTGATTGGCAGCTGTGGATTTTCAGCCTATGGCGATACTGTCGAAATGAGCTGGCGATTCAGTCAGGAGTATCGTGGCCGCGGGCTGGTGATTGAAGCGGCTGAAGCAGTGACCGACCTGGGGTTCAGAAGATTGGGCTTCAAGGAAATCATCTCTTTTGCTTCACCTCAGAATGAATTTGCCCTTGATGTGATTGAATCATTGGGCATGAGTCTGGCGGGGTATGAAGGCTGGTGTAATGTAACGGTTGCCCGGTTTACTCTGAGTTCGGCAGAAGCTCTCAGTCCCCACCATTAGGATTGCTTCCGGATCGGAGATATCTCTCGTGTATTGGTTGGCAGTCTCGCCAGTCTGGGAACCCGTTGTAAACGGGCTTCCCCTAAAGCGAGCACTTTTCCGAACGATCATTCAAGCTGAGAACAATAACGGAGTCGCATTACATGACCTATCGATTTGTACACTTCTCTGATCCCCAGTTAGTTCCGGCGGGAATGTTGAATTATGACATTGACCCACAGGCAAGGTTGAAGCACTGCGTCGACACACTTTTGCAGCAAGTGCCGGAATCCAGCGCTTGCATCATCACAGGTGACCTGACTCACTGGGGCGAAAAAGAGGCCTATAAAGCCTTGAAAGAAGAACTCGACAGGTTGTCTTTCCCGGTTTACTGCCTGATGGGCAATCATGATCACAGACAAAATTTTCTGGATGTTTTCCCAAACCATCCAAGGCAGCAGGAGGGCTTTATCCAATTTACGGTTGAGACAGAACTGGTCAACCTGATCTGTCTGGATACGCTGGATGACAGAAAACGCAGTGGGGTTCTCTGCGAGCAAAGACTGGCATGGCTGAAGCATGAACTGGAAGCTGCAAACAAACCGGTTTGTCTGTTTATGCACCATCCTCCATTTGAAACGGGATTGGCAAGCATGGACAGGGACAATCTGGTCAATTCAGAAGCACTCAGGTCAATGATTCAGCCCCACAAAGAATGGATCAGGCATTTGTTTTTCGGTCATTTGCACCGCTCTGTTTCGGGTCATTGGCAGGGAATCAGCTTTTCATGCCCACCTTCTCTGGTTCATCAGACACCTTTTAATTTTGATAACCCCAAGCCTGACTCTGTTTCGCCAGAGCCTCCAGTTTATAACCTGGTAGATATTCATCCCGACAGACTGGTTGTCCACACTCACAATTTTTTGCATGATTCTCCCACTATTAACAGCAGAGCCTGTCAGCGCTATCAAAAGCCTCTGGACCCTGAATTATGAAATTTAATGAACCTGCACTTCTGAAAAACTGGGAAAAACGTTTTGTAGAATTTCTGCAAGACCGGGATTGCGAGGATGCCTCTCACGACATTTCCCACTTTCAGCGGGTCTGGAAAACGGCACAACAGCTGATGGATGAAGGCCATTTTGACATTAACCGGCTGGTGGTTCTTGCTGCCTGTTATTTTCACGATATTGTTGTGTTGCCAAAAAACCATCCGGAGCGCTCGAAAGCTTCCACCCTTTCGGCTGAAGAGACTGAAGTTTGCCTGAAATCTCTGGCGTTTCCTGAAGACCTGATCGCTGCCGTGTGTCATGCAGTAAAAACTCACAGTTATTCCGCTAACATCCCCCCTGAAACTTTGGAAGCTGAAGTGGTTCAGGATGCGGACAGGATGGAAGCCCTTGGGGCGATTGGCATTGCCCGTTGTTTTTATACGGGTGGCAAGCTGGGCCAGAAACTGTTTGATCCCGAAGACCCTATGGGGAAAAACAGGACACTGAACGATCGTCAGTACTCACTGGATCATTTTGAAATCAAGCTCTTGCAGATTCAGAAGACCATGAAAACAGAGCCCGGGCGCAACATGGCAGTTCGTCACAGCGACTTTTTGCAGTCCTTCCGAACTCAGCTGTGTAAGGAGCTTTCAGGCGACTACAGCTAAATAAAGTCTTGGTTTTTTTTGTATCTTTGTACTATTAACCTCTTAGCAATCTGCTTATACTTTCCGGCAATCTTGTCGGAGCGCCACGGGCTGAGACCGAAAGTTTTTTTTTCGGAATCCGTAGAACCTGCTCAGGTTAATACCTGCGAAGGGAACAAGATGGCCTATCCGGCAAGCTATTTCGAAACAGTCGTGAACTGGAAAACAGTCTTGAACTGGAAAACAGTCATGAACTCAACGTGAAGGATACTGAAACGATGGCTTGCGAGAAAAATGCGTCCGGTTTTGACCGGCAGTTACTGATGGACGCCTGTCGCCCCTTTCCCAACTCCCAAAAAACCTATGTAACAGGCAGTCGCGAAGACATTCGTGTCGGTATGAGAGAAGTTCATCTGCACGATACCCCTGAGCGTTTTGGTGGCGGCAAGAATGAACCGGTTCGGATTTATGATACGTCGGGCAGCTACACGGAGAGTGGTGTTCCTCATGATTTGAATGAGGGCTTGCCGGGTTTGCGCTCAAAGTGGATTGAAGAAAGAGCTGATACTGAGCTGCTCAACGATCGGTCCTCAGAATTTGCCCGCTCCCGTCAGTTTGATCTGCGTCTGCAGGAGATTCGCTTCAAAGCACTGAGAACGCCCCGCAGAGCCAGGGCGGGCCAAAATGTCTCACAGCTGTATTACGCCAGACAGGGGATAATCACTCCTGAAATGGAGTTTATTGCGATTCGTGAGAATATGGGGCGTACCGAAGGCTCTCACATCACTCCAGAGTTTGTCAGAAAGGAAGTCGCTGAAGGGCGGGCCATTATCCCGGCCAACATTAATCACCCTGAGTCCGAGCCCATGATTATCGGGCGTAACTTTTTGGTGAAGATCAATGCCAATATTGGTAATTCTGCGGTGACCTCTTCCATTGAAGAAGAAGTTGAAAAGATGCTCTGGTCTGTTCGCTGGGGTGGCGATACGGTGATGGACTTATCCACAGGCAAGAACATCCATGAAACCCGTGAGTGGATTATCAGGAACTCGCCAGTGCCTATCGGTACGGTGCCTATCTATCAGGCTCTGGAAAAGGTCAAAGGCAAGGTGAAAGACCTGAACTGGGAAGTCATGAAGGACACCATCATCGAGCAGGCAGAACAGGGCGTGGATTACATGACGATCCATGCCGGTGTCCTCAGGGAACATGTTGCTAAAACCAGAAACCGGGTGACAGGTATTGTTTCCCGGGGGGGAGGTATTCTGGGGCAGTGGGCAGAGATGCATGATGCCGAGAATTTCCTTTACGACAATTTCCGTGAGCTGTGTCAGATCTGTCAGGCGTACGATATCAGCCTGTCTCTGGGTGATGGTTTGCGACCTGGTTGTATCGCCGATGCCAACGATGAAGCGCAATTTGGCGAACTGAAAACCCTTGGGGAACTGACAAAAATTGCCTGGGAATACGATGTTCAGGTCATGATTGAGGGACCGGGCCATGTGCCCATGCACCTCATTAAGGAAAACATGGAGATGCAACTGGAGCACTGTCATGAAGCGCCTTTCTATACCCTTGGGCCTCTGACGACTGATGTGGCACCGGGCTATGACCACATTACTTCAGGTATCGGAGCTGCCATGATCGGCTGGTATGGCTGTGCGATGCTTTGTTATGTCACACCCAAAGAGCATCTCGGTCTGCCTGATAGAGATGATGTAAAAGCAGGTCTGATTGCCTATAAAATTGCCGCTCATGCTGCTGATTTGGCCAAAGGTCATCCCGGTGCCCAGATTCGTGATAATGCTTTGTCCAAGGCGCGCTTTGAATTCCGCTGGCTGGATCAGTTTAACCTGGCTCTGGACCCCGATACGGCAAAAGCCTATCACGATGAGACATTACCTCAGGAAGGTGCGAAGGAGTCAGAGTTCTGCTCCATGTGCGGACCTGATTTCTGTCCCATGCGGATGACTCAGGATGTTCGCGAACTGGAAGAAACTGCCTGAAAATAAACGCTGGGAGTCAGTCGTCTGGCTGACTCCTTCTGACCTGTCGAATATATGACGTCACCACTGCTTGCTAATCTTTTGGGAGTGCTTTGCTCAATCCAGGAGGTCATAGTGGTTCCGTTTTCTCCTCAATCATTTCTGAGTTTCTTTCAATCCCGTAAAGACGCTGCAGGCCAGTACCCCATCCTTGATAGGGGGCAATTGTCATCGGAAAAAGTCGGTTGGGTTCGGGGGCCGTCTGATAAGTACACTGCTTTTTGTCGCTCCGTAAAAATTTATTACGAGCGAGAGAACGAACTCATGGATAAGCCGGAGTTGCAGGGTGTTAGTCGTATAGTACAAACGGCCACCGGGTCTGCAACCCCGCTGTTCAAAAGAGATGTGTCAATCACAAATCCGGCCACGCCAAGAAAAGCCAGTGAGTGGAATGATGAGTTTATAGCGGTAAATCAGGCGAGTCTGACGGTGTTGCATGAGGCTGAGGTTGAGTTGGTTCAGTTGCTCCTGAACAAAGCGCCAGAGGATGAAATACAGGCAGCAGTTGAAAACCTGATAACAATGTTCTGTTTGACCACTAAAAGCAGAGACGGGGGTGACTGGGAAGCCCATTTAAGGGACTTTATGGAATCCGAGAAAGTGGATATCCGGATTCAATGTGCAAGACACCGGGCTCCTGATGAAGAGAAGCCTTATGACCTGGCCTTGCCCCACGCAAGAGCGAATGCATCAGGGAAAAGAGTCTTCACCTCACCGCATACGGGTGATCTGGACCTGCATTTTGGCATGATGGATCGTGCTATTGATTATTTCAAGGCAAACCCACCCAGAGGCGTTCAACATACCAGACAGGATCGGAAGCAAGCCGGCTTTAGTCATGCACTTGATAATGTCAAGCAGCCTCAACGATTGTCTCCAAATACGCCACCGAAATTAAAAGAGAAGCTGATCGACGAAGCCTGCCAGTTATTTGTAGCGATTATCGGAGACAGACAATACGGTTTGACCGTTCAGGACATGAAACAGGCTTATCGGGATAAAGTGATGACCGATGAAATGGTCAACGCCTGTCTGGATAATATGCAGTTTGATGATCCTCAACTCAACGAACTGGGGCGTTTGGTTCAGGAAGGCAAGTTAATGTACGGAGCTTTTGCCACAGATGACGTTGACTCTACACCTGTCTTTACCAATCTTGAAGACTTACTGCAGTTCTTGAGGGAGTCTTCGGAATCTACTGACGACAGCAACGAGTCGGATGATGAAGATTGGCAAACGTGCCAGAGCTCATTGAGCGATGTGAGCGATGACTTTGTTGGCCCACAGCTACCGGTAGCAGCAGCAACAGCAGAGCAGCTTGAAGCCTTTAAAAAAGCTCAGGCATTCAACCCGGATGTAAAAGATGCAGACCTTGCGGTGGCTGTTGATCTTTTAAATACCGATGAAGAGCTGGCACGTGGAGTTCTGAATAGAAGTCCTCTTCGGCAGGATTACATCCGTGAGTTTTCCGGGTTAATTGTGGTAACGGCCAAAACCAGGGTTCCATCAATGGAAGGAGCCTCTGTCGCTGAGCAGACAGCTCAGCAGACAGCAATGACACCTCCTGCCATTCCGGAAAAACCGCCCGTAGCTTCTGCTGCGATCGCTATGCCATTAGAGCAGGCTTCATGGCCATTGTCGGGAATGGACGACACTCAACAACAATTCCTGACTATGAAGGCCCGGTGGGATAGTCTGCAGCCATCCCGCCAGCAACCCGACCGGCTTGTTAGTGAGCAGTTTAATCAGCATCCGGTTAATGCAGGCTCCTTTGAGAATGCTGAAAGTGATCTGGAAGAACAGCATCGACAGTTGCTAAATGAGATGCAACAGAATATGGACGCAGAAACATTTGACCTGATCAAGGAAGATATGGATCGGGCTCATAACTGCTCCAGAATTAAACTTGAATACCAGTTCGGACGGATTGATAAGGATGAAGCCAAACGGCAGATAACCGAAAGAAGTTTTGGCGGTGAAAGAGCAGGTCACCTTGCCGAGCTGGATAGACTGACACCCCATAAGCAGACGCTGATTTCAGCCGATGAAGAAGTTGAATTTGAACTGCTTAACAGCGTTGTGTCTGAACTGTATAAAAGACAGGCTGCGGGTAACTCAAACTGTCAGGGCTTTGCCAACTCTCTGGAGCACTTTGCCAGAGGCAGGGGTTATAACCAGGTTCATGGCATTTCAACGCCGATAGAGCTTGCTTTTGATGCCAGTCAGACGACACCTATTGTGGGTTGGGTTCAGGTTGATGGTCTTGAGGAAAAGCAGCATCACCATGAGTTTCAGAATCGTGTGGGTGAATTTTTCGAAGCCATCAAAAAGGGTCAGCAAAGACAGCCAGATGCGGCCAAAAGACCATTAGCCGAGGCTTTTGATAGTGACCGATACGTTGTCCTTAAATCGGGTACCAGTGGTGGTGCAGGCCACTATACCTTTGTGCAAAGACTGAAGTCATCCGGGCGATTTATCGTAGTGGATGCGCAAAACAGGCAGATGTTTCCTGTACTCAATCCCGATGGCACACCGACGGATGAAGCCAGGGCGTACTTCAACAATGTCTCCGTCCAGGCGTACTCCCCAGAGTTTTTGAGTGATGAGCACTATGACAGGGAGATTGACAGCACTAACCTCTGTCTGGCTAATGATCGAAATTATGGCCATCTGATCGGGGTCTTTGAGCATCTGGAAAGAGTGCCTGAACAATGCCAGAAAAGTATTGAAGAGGCCGCTGACTGGTTATCCACAAATGTGAACGGAGCACCTGCCAGAGATGAAATTATCAAAGGGTTGGAAAAAGCTCCCGGGCGTGAGCTATGGTCTTCGCTGTGGGATGGGACCTATCAGCTCAAAAGACCCAGTGAAGTCGAGCCTTTGAAGCAACGTTTTGACGTCTTCGATCCAAAGAAAGGGCAAGACTGGTGTCGCTATCTGATCAAGAATCTGGGGCGTCTGACCGCTGAGCAAAGAAGTACACGTCGAACGGCTTATGAAACGTTTCAACAACTCAGAAACAGCGATACACAGATTGATCAGGCGATGAAAGATGTTCAGGAAACCAACTTTAATGCTGCGTTTCCGACAGAGCGGGAGTGGGATGAGTTCTGTGGTCCTGATGTAGATATGAACGTAAAGGCTAATATCGACAGGGCTGAGCAACAGGTGATCAATGCTCAACCGATTAGTAAACCGGCTGCAATGAAACAACTAATGGATGACTTATGGAAGTTATCTCCAGCTGCATCACAAAGTCGAAAGCAGGCTGCTCAGGAACTGGTACAGATTCGACCTGAACTCCAATTGAGTCCGGTGGAGGTAGAAGCGAATCTATCCAGATGTTTCTCTGAAGCGGGTTGGGATTTCCTCTGGGGAGGGTTGAACCTGAAGCGCAGCCAGATGAGTTCTCTGCAGATGAGAATGGACGAAGCGAAAGTCTCCAGACCCAATGAAATGAAAGCATTGATGGTTGAGGTGTTAAGGCTTTCTGATCGTGCTGCCAGAGATATAAAGCTTGCCTCGCAGGAACTGGCTGAGATACGACGCGATTTAGGTCTTGGAGCTGAAGAGATCGAAAGAAACTTGAAACGGGCATTCCCGGGTGATGACTGGAAAATACAAAATCGTGCTCTCAGGGGGAGGGCTAGAGAAGTCAAAGACGATATCAAGCTGAACCTGATGGATCGTGGTCGTCAGGTCATGACCTGGGGGCAAGATGTGCAGGGGCCAGTAGTTGAAGCCAAAGCACCGGAAGCAGTGCAGGCCGTACCAGAACCTGTGCTGGTTCGCGAGTCAAAAAGATTGGAGAAATCAGAAAACATTGGGGAAGTGCTGGCGCACATCAAGCCTGGCGAACCTGTTGTGGTCTGCTTTGATTTGGATGAAACGCTCATCGCCAAAGATATAGTGGCTGGTGGTCGTCAAGAGAGGCGTATGGTCAATCCTGATACGGCCAAAATCATTCAGGACATTCGAACAAAGGCGGGTCCGGGTAATGCCAAAATTATCCTGCTTACCGCCAATGAAGAAGACTCTTTGAGAGAAAAACTTGAAAAAACGCAACTCGACAGACATCTGTTTGATGATGCAATCACGATCAAAGTCCAAACGGGGCCACTGAAAACCAAGGGTCAGGGCTTGCATCACTACCTCGACACATCCGGGCACCCGGCACAGCACGTCGTTATGGTAGACGACGTGCAGGGCATGTTGGATTCTGTTGAAAAGGCCGCTGATCAACGTGGCATACCCTATACAACATTCCACTTTTATGGCGCTAAACCGATGACCTACAGGGTGGATTTTGCTGCTATTAAAGACACGTTCATGTCTGAAGATGGAGAAGGTCCTGATATCAGTTTTGAGCGATTTACTGAGTTGCAGAAGTTGTCCGATGTCAGGGGCTGGAGTTCTGAAGAATTAAGAGCGATCTATATAAACGAATCACCCTCAATGAGGGGTAAGTTTGATAGTTTGAAAGTGTTCAACCCCAGTTTTGAGTGGCAAAACTATAAATTACCGAGAGACTATCAGCCTCCCCGGCATTTGGGGAGACCAGTAATTGGTGTTAAATAATCAGAGAATCAGCGACAAGGTTCGGATAAGAAACTCAGTCTGAGCCTCATTGCCCAGATTAATTCTTAAGCCGACTCTGCCACTTTCATCGGCCTTCGGTCGAACCAGAATATGGTGAGCCCTGAGGTGTTTTTCGATCTCATCCGGATTAT
>NZ_JAHHPR010000791.1:0-1190 GCF_024606255.1 Endozoicomonas sp. SESOKO3 | reverse complement strand
AATAGTACATTGATGCAGGCTCATGCCGTAGCGGTTGAGCAGCAGCTCAATGATTACTGGGTCAAACCTTCAGCCTTCCTGGCACAGACGGTCACCTGGTATTTCTCCAGCTACAAACCTCTACTTTCGGCCCATAACACTCTCGAGGCTACCTTACTATCCCTGTCAAACATGTCGTTCCTCTACCTTCTGGATCTGACCAACAGGGGCGATTACCTGCACCGGATACTGACACCTTTCCGGCACTGGATGGAACACTATGGCATCGATTTTAACCGAAACAGGCAATACGCCTACCACAGCGGCATTGAACAAGTCTCTGAATTGGGTGGACTGGCAATGCCATTGGGCAGGACCGCTTCCTCAATCATTCTGCTAAAAACCGGCTCTATGCTGTTTACCAGACAATATAACGCCAACCCCCACAGGTATCGCAGCCTTTTCCGCCTGGTTCCCGAAATGGTGAAATCCATGGGTTCCGGACAAGGGGTTAAGGTACCGCTGCTACACAGGATCACACCGGCAAAAGTGAAAACCATGGCATCTGCCACAGCCGGTCTTGTGCTGGGTCCGATAGCCACTGCCGGAGCATACGCCCACGGTCTTATATCCGGGTTTACCTATACTCAAACCTTCGGACTGGCTCTGACAACAAGCCTCACTTTCGACTTCTTCATGAATGACAACAAGATGCTCACTCAATGGCTGGGTGGACCTCTGGGCCGGAGTCTTGACAGGATCAATCGCTGGAGAGAAGCAGGCGAAACGGAATCTGACTATGTGAAACGTACTGCCATTACCACGCCTCAACGATTCAGTGAAACCGATGAAGCCTATGCCAACCGTGTTAAAGCCAACAACATGATGCATGGCTGGACGCAGGGCGAGCATTATCTTCAGTTCCGTGAAAGACGTGATCGGACCATGAAAATGTATGAGCATGGCTGGGAAAAATACTTCAGGGAAAATGTGCCTGAATGGTCATTCTCCCATGCAGAAAGCATTCCTTACTCCTACACTCTGGGAGCCCTCTTTGAATGGCAAAAAAGCAGTAATAAGAAACTTCCTGATCATGATAGAAAAATGCTTTCCGGGAAAGAGGATAAAGAGACCAGCGACGAACTTTGATATCAGAAATCATTGAGCTGCTGCTCAACCGCTACGGCATGAGCCTGCATCAATGTACTATT
>NZ_JAHHPR010000790.1:0-2162 GCF_024606255.1 Endozoicomonas sp. SESOKO3 | reverse complement strand
TCAATGGTTCATCAACGATAGCTTAGCTCTGTAGTGAGGGGAAGCTATTGACGCCTGGAAAACGAGGGTATGTTTTAAGAAAAGTGAAAAAGGAAGCTTGATGGTGCGATGAGAGAAGATGAGTATCGAATTCGAAGTCATGCTGGAGCAGAAATTTTGGCAGACTTTAGACAGATTGCAGTCACTCTGCCAAACAGTTCGAAAACGTTCAAAGCAGGCCTGAAGGGAAAGCAAAGGAAAGCTGTTATGAGCACATGCTATCCGGCTGCAGTCCTGGCCAGGCACGAACTTTCATGATTTTACCGTGACTCACTATCCAGCCTGTCCAGAATCTTCAGAGCTTCCTTTGGATTACCTGATTCTGCTCTGACCAAATAACGGTTATAGGTATCAAACTCTGCCAAGGCGATGGTCGATAATTCATCCATCAATTTGTTCAGACTGATATTTCTGGACTTGGCCAATTGCTTCAAGCGTTCATGTTTTTCTTCGGTCAGTCGAATGGTAAGTACGCTCATTGCCTGATCTCCCTGATAAAGTCTTCTGGATTACAAATGGTCAGGTGGTCAAACCTCAGTTCTCCGCGACCAACATCTTTAATGTTCTTGGTGATGATATGGCTGGCACCACCAGCCATTGCCAGTTCTACCAGGTGATTGTCAGCTTCGTCTGGTAAGTTTGGCCGCCAGAGATAATAGATCTCAACCCACTGGGTAATACTTAGCAGCGCGTTGAGCACCTGCTCACGTTCCGACTCGGTAGTACGGCTTTTATTCCAGAGCACTGGCCTGTTTAACAGCGACTCATACTCGGTATAAAGTGCATTGCCCATCAGAGGGTTCAACTGGCGATTCAGACACAACCTGAGAATTTCCCGGCTTGCGCCGCCAATACCGAGAAGCGCCGAAACAAAGCAGCTGGTATCAAGTACAATGGTTTTCATGAATTCAATGATAGCACATATGCTATCAAAAAAATATTTACTAATGACAGTGCCAACCTGCTTTTAGGTGGGCCTAAGATATCCATAGCCGCATACCAGATGAATTGAATGAAGCTATCGTCTGGTGAGTTAGTCGGGCAATAGCAAAATATTTAAAGCCCAAGACGAACCAATGGCAAGGTGATAGCTATCCGATCCAAGAAACAAGCCATGCTCGCACAGAAAACCAGATGCAGTTAGCCGGGTAGCCTATTTAATCGCAGGGCAGCCAGTCATCCTCAATAACTTGCCCGAAGGTCCAGGGGCAGTCAGGTGAGAAACTGTTGTTATTGAGCTGCTGGTGCTTCTGCACGTAGCGGTTCATTTCTTTAATAGCCATGCGCTTGGCACTAGGGTAAACCTCACGGAGTATTACGTCGGTCTCCCGTTTCAGAGATGGGTTTCTGCGGAGTAGCGACCCTATGGCATCCCTCGCCCTGTCTATGCTTGCAAACCATTCACGACAATTATATGGCTCCGGCAGCACCGGATTGATAACTTCTACCTGATACTGGTATTTCAGCAGATGTAATAAAAGAATCTTCAGATGTGATTCAAGTGTATGGTGGTTATTCCCCATTTCCTGTTCCATTGCCTCTAGCAGGTTGGGTATATCCAGTTCGTTAAGCCTGTTGTTTTTCAGAAGCTCACGTTGCCGGGCGATCCAGCCGTGATAATCGGTGTTATAGAGGTTTTCCATGATCATCTCTTAATGTTTAACTCCATTGGCCTTCCAACCTAGATCAACTTTTGTAAGTTATCCAGTTATTTCATAATGCATATGCGTCCCTTTGCTGATGCCTGGCCGACCTTCACCTCAGAACCAAATATCCAACAGACTATTGGATCAGGGAAAAATGATGAAAACCCCTGAAATTATTGGCACGTAGCTTATATTTGTTTTCTTTTTAATACGTCTATGGCCTTATAACTGCACACTAGGGTAAGGCCGCAGCATGAATGCTCACGATTTGATTTCACAACTCTCTATTATCAGTGACCCTCTGCAAGCTTGGAAAGTCGGCCACAAGCTAACAGACATCCTTTTGTTGACCATCTGCGCTGTTATTGTCGGCAATTCATAGGGTTAGTGCTTTCTCTGCGGCCAATAACGTGGGGCTGGGACAGCTTAAAACAGAAGAGAAATCTAATGAAATAACCGCCATCCCCGAACTCCTGA
>NZ_JAHHPR010000789.1:0-1289 GCF_024606255.1 Endozoicomonas sp. SESOKO3 | reverse complement strand
CCATCAGAATCTTTACTGATGAACGGTTTAATCTTCTGCACATCCCACAGGCTGGCTGGCCGACAATGATCACAAAGTATCTTTTGATTATACCTGCAAACTATAACATCCAGTTTGTGTTCAGCAAGGATGACTCTGAAGCTGAGCAAGCGTTATTTCCCAGGGTAAGCGACCCGGACAGTATAGAACGAATACTTCTGAAACCACTGGAGGAAGCAAGGAAGATAATCATTAAAGAAAGACCAAAGCAATATGTTTTTTTTCTGGACAGTGAAATCAAAAATAGTGGCAGACCGGAAAACATTAAGAAGTATTTAAGGCTTGTCAAGGCTTTTATAATAGGTAAACCCGAAGTACTTGATATATCATCAGAGGTAAGAGCCTCTGATATTGATCAATTATTAGAGAATGCCGGAAGCTATGAGCTAAGCCGGAATGAGTATACAACATCGTTTCAAGCGCTCCAGAAAACACCACAACCTGAAACCGGTTTTGATGCATTCGTTTATAACCTGCCCCGGCTCGAATCTCAGCCAAATTATGAGGCTATAAGTAGTGCTCTATTAAAGAAACATCGCACAAAGTCAACCTGGGTCCACTATTATTTATGGGCTTACGAGACGCTTAATGATCGCCGTGACAACGAACGTGAGCTGTTCCGGGATACGATAATGACACAGAAGATTGAAAAAAATGAACACATGAAAAAAACTTTCTTCGCACTTCTGGGAACGGCCGATCTGACGGTTATGTACGATAATAATCGGGAGGCCATGAGCACCGCATTCAAAAGGTACAACGTAAATCTTTCTAAGTGGTTGGCCTTTTTTCACTCGATCTCAGGCACCTCTGCCCTTATTCTTGGAGAGACAAAAAAGTCAAATTTTCATTTCAGACATTATGAAAAACAAAACAATATATTACAGTCATCAAGTAACTGACCCTGAGGAATAGGACATTTCCGACTTATTGGGCAGGTACAAGAGTAGCATAAAGCCCAAATGCGTAAATTGAAGACTTGTGATCAGTTTACGCTCAGTATTTTTCCATAAACAGCGGCAGTTTTCTAATCAGGAAAATGAGGGTTCGACAACCCAGCGCTGCGGGATTTCACACCAAAACTTCACAGGCAGTGGAATAGAAGCCCCACCGTAAACTTTTCCGTCTCTTTTTGAGAATAATGACAGAGACCCCATTGCCTGTTATGCCTGTTACCTACAGAGCCATTCTTGCTACATCCTGAGCCCACTGCTATTTTTCCTCAAGCTCCATAGGAGTCATAACAATTC
>NZ_JAHHPR010000788.1:0-13237 GCF_024606255.1 Endozoicomonas sp. SESOKO3 | reverse complement strand
AGCAAACCTGCCCTGAGTGCCGGAAGACCCTGCCAAATGCGAAAGCCCTGTCGGTTCACAAAAGAAGAGATCACACCCCAGAACAAACCTGCCCTGAGTGCCAGAAGACTCTGCCAAACGCTCAAGCCCTGTCTGATCACAGAAGGAAGCACCGAAAATGAAAGCTTGATGATACAAACCGGAATACACTTACGAAGTAACCCAATCACCGATAGCCCGTTCAGATTTCCCACTTCACACTGACAGAAAAGTTTCTGCCGGGCTGAGTATAACGGCTAAGCCCATCATAGGTGCCGGAAAGACCACGCACGTCATCCCAATGCCAGTATTTCTTGTCAGTCATATTGAAAATGCCGGCGGTCAGGGTCACTTCTTTTATCGGCTTGTAGTAAGTGGTTATATCCACAAGGCCATAGCCGGGTGTTGCGAACTGTTCGCCCCCTGTTTCACTCTCGTCTGAAGCAATATCGCTGTTAGAGATATCATCTTTATCTTTAGCGGCGACCAGAGTCCACATTACAGCCCCGCCCCGGTTTTCACTGGGTGAATCATAGGCCAGTCCAATAACAGCGGTGAGCGGAGCAATGCTGTTGAGGGGGGCGTCTTTAAATAATTCTCCCTTATCATTCGAGAAAGTGCCCTGACCTTGGCTCCAGGCAACCGCTGCCTTCAAGCTTGATCCAATGGGTGCTCCAGCGGCTTCATCCAGCCAGAGCTGGCCTTTCAGCTCAAGACCCTTGATGGTTGTATTATCAAGATTCTGATATTGATACTGAATATCTCTCCCATCCGTTCCGAGGGGAACCATTTCAATAAAGTCATCATACCGATTGTAAAATGCAGTGATCTCTGCACTTCCAAGTCGCCCGTTCGCTCTCAGTCCTACTTCGATAGAATCGCTTTTCTCAGGCTTCAGATCAGGGTTGGGCATAACATGAATATTCATTGGGCCGACAGGTACGATTTCTTCAAAGTACATAGCAAATAAATCGGGTGTTCCAAAGCCCTGACTGTACTGTACAAACCCGGAAAACACGTCCGTGAACTTATAAACAACTCCTGTCTTTAGAGGCCAACTGTCGTATGATTTGTCTTTATACACATTTGTGTAATATTGATCCTTTTCAGTTTCAGCTGAAAAACGGTCATAACGAACACCGGGGGTCACTATCAGACGATCATTCAGCAGGGATATTTCATCCTGAAGATAGATACCCAAAGAATCCACCGTCGCCAGCGGCGCATAGCGACTAATGTCACTCTCTTCGCCAGCCGGATTCTTAACGTATGTAGTTCTGTTCAGGTTATTCTGCTCTTTTCTCTGCTGCTCCAGACCGAAGCTGATAAGATGATCGGACGATTTGAAGTCCAGCCATTTGGTCATCTTCAGATCAAACTGCCAGCTGGTTTCCTTGTATGTGTAATCCTTGTTTCTTCCCTGGGTTTCCCATTGCGGAGCACTCCCGGTCTCGACCTGCATTTCATCATAGGTCACCTGATTGGTCTCAGTTTCCTGCCAGTTCAGAGTCCACTTGAGCGTATCGAAAACCGGTACGAACGCTTCCCACTCATGAAACGCGCCAAAGCGTTGACGCTTTGTTGAATCATCTGCCTCAAACTTGCTGTAAGGTGAAGGATTTCCAGTGGGCTGTGCACCGACCATTGATAATAAATCAGTTTCTGAATTGAGCTTGCGCCACTCGGCTGTCAGACCCATACGATGAACGTCGTTCAATTGATACTGCAACTTGCCCAGCACGTTGTTGATACCGATATCCTTGGGATCAGCTTTACCCCTGGCATCACCCTTGATATCAGCACCGCCGTGGGTCCGGGTTTCTTTGGCATCGCGACGAGTGAAGATCAGCAGGTTCTCCAGGTCACCACTGCGATTGGCAAAGGTTGCTGTTTCAGTAAAAGCACTGTCAGCAGAGGAGTAACCACCCTTCAGGGATGTATAGGCGTCATCACCTTCGGGATTAAGAAAATCTTCAGGATCTTTGGTGACAAAAGCCACAACACCGCCGATGGCATCACTACCATGGACGGTGGAAGCCGGGCCTTTTAAGACCTCAACAGCCTTGATGGTTTCGAAATCAATAAAGTTTCTCCCGGAGCGCAGGAACATCTTGGTAGAATCGAAAGCTTTGGCCTGATCCACACTGTCCACGGTAATCTTGACACGGTTAGCATCCATCCCACGAATGTTGAAGCTACCCGCACCGGTTCGGCCATCATTATTGACTGTAACTCCCGGTTCATATCGCACAAGATCATCAATGTCATTCACCATTCTCTTTTCGATGTCATCTGCCGAGGTGACATCTACACTGCTGGCGACTGAGTCCAGATTATTCTCGGTTAGGGTAGCGGATACAGTGACTTGATCCAGCAGAGTGGGTTGTGTAGACGGCAGAACTTCTTCCGCCTTTGCTGTGGCGGTAGCGACTGCCATGACAGTCAGGGCCAGATGTGTTTTTTGAATCACGGGTAGGCTCATTGTTTTGCAACCTGAAAATGAATCAGTTCTTCTGCAATCTGAACTCTGCCACCACAGGCAAGTGGTCCGAGAGCGCCTCAGCTTTTTGAACCACTCTGGCTTTCACCAGATCCAGTTTTGCTGAATGAAACAGATAATCCAGCGTCCTGTCCAGGCCCAGTTCCGGACGGGTTTTATTAGTGAACCATAGACGTTTTTCTTCTCCTGAAGCCTGCTTGGGCGAGGGAACAACCGGATACTTGTCAGTCAGCACCGATAACTCTGAGTGTTTCTGGTACCAGAACTGCTCGGAGTCATTGAGGTGTTCATATTGCCCTGGAGGAATCAAATTGAAATCGCCTCCGGTAACCCAGAGAGAGCTGGCTCCTATCTGGCCCAG
Organism: Endozoicomonas sp. SESOKO3; assembly: GCF_024606255.1. Taxonomy (NCBI): domain Bacteria; kingdom Pseudomonadati; phylum Pseudomonadota; class Gammaproteobacteria; order Oceanospirillales; family Endozoicomonadaceae; genus Endozoicomonas; species Endozoicomonas sp. SESOKO3. Next base: position 10,358 of record NZ_JAHHPR010000788.1, on the reverse strand, counting down.
CCGTTTATCCAATTGCTCTACCTGCCTTTGCATAATATCCAGACCCTGGGCAAAAGCATCCAGATGAGTGTTAATTACGGTCAGAGACTCAGCCCCCAGATTGATTCTGGTCTCCAGCAGGGCCCGGCGGGTGGTCAGGGGAAAAAGGGACTGATCAGGTATGGCAGGCAGGTCATGCCTCACAGTACTTTCAATCGCAAACCGGGAAAAGGTCAGCAGGTTAAGTCCACCCGGCTCTTTTCGGATATTCGTTGAGGCTCTTCCTTTCAGATAGCTATAGCCGGTGTAAGTACTGCAATGAAACCGGGCAGGCAGGGCATCTTTAAACCACTGGATCTGGTTCATCCTGACTCTGGGGTCCACGTCGACTTCCTGAAGCAGAAGGACATCGGGATTTTCTTCTTCAATGAGGTCTGTTATCTGCTGAAAAACAGACAATTGTTTATCAAGAGTCAGAGCTTCGCGTTTCTTTGGAGCGGTCCACAGTTCATAAATTCCCCCGGCCAGAAACTGAACATTCCAGGTCATCACCTTGATAGATTGGCCGGCTTCCAGCTTTTCCGGTGTTCCGGAGCATTGAACAGAAGGCTTGGCAAAAACAGAGCCGGTTCCCAGCCCCAGCTTAAGTAACACAGTGGTCCAGAATAACCACGAATGAAAAAAAGAGGTCTTCGAAAATGAAGGCATAGCGACGCCCTGAATGGATAAACGTCAGGTCAGCAGGAGCCTGCTCTCAATCAGCCCCGGATTGCCGACCATGGATACCCAGTATAGATAGTGGAGACAAGCCTGTTGCTCCTTGCACAGATGTACAGCCGACCATTCACCACAGTGGCTTTGATGGTATTCAGGGCAGCAAGGTTTTCTCAGGGATTTCTCGATAAGCGACAGTATTTTTTTTGTAATTCTAAATGTCTTCAGCACATTATTTAGTCACTGTCGTTGAATGTGGGGTAGAAATCTCATTTGACGACGTGAAAAAGACATTTAACAGATGCACATTAAATAGGTACACTTTGCCTGCACTTCAACGACACCAAGGAATGTAGCCGTGTATAAAAAACGACAGTTACTGGCTTTTGTAATTTCCACCGGGCTGGCCGCTTCAGTTTCTGCCAATGAAGGACGCTGGTACATCAACCCTGCAATTGGTCTTCAGAACTTTGACTCTGATCGCAATCTGGATGACGCCACCACACTGACTCTGGGGGGTGAATACCGCTTTAACGACCAATGGGCCACAGAGCTGAGATTTCTCGACAGCAATGCTGACAGCAGAATTGGAGATACTGACGTCAACCAGTATTACCTGGATGCTCTCTACTACTTCAGGCCCATGACGGCCAAGTGGCAACCTTTTGCCATTCTGGGTGTGGGCCATGGGGAATTTGAAGGCAAGCTCAATGATTCTCAGGAAACACAGGCCAATGCCGGCGTTGGTGTCCGCTATGCCATTAACGAAAACTGGTCGCTGCGCGGGGATGTTAGAGGTATCCACGGAGCCGACGACAGCACCTGGGACAGTCTGGTCAACGTCGGAATCAGTTACGCCTTCGGTGGCAGTTCAGCACCTGCGCCAGCGCCTGTTGAGGCAGATACTGATCAGGACGGTGTGACTGACAGTCGTGACAACTGCCCAAATACACCAGCCGGTGCGCCGGTTGATGCCAATGGCTGTGCACTGGACAGCGATAAAGACGATGTTCCGGATTATATGGATCAGTGTCCGAACACACCCGAAGGTCGCAAAGTCGACGACAATGGCTGCAAGATTGCACTGGTAAAAGACATCAGCATGAAGCTCAGTGTCAACTTTGCTACCAACTCTGCCGTGGTAACCGGCGAGATTGATAACATTGACGAAGTCGTGCAATTCCTGAAAGCCTACCCCGATGTACCTGTTGAGATTGCAGGCTATACCGACAACACAGGTGCTGCGCAATACAACAAAAACTTGTCACAGCGTCGTGCAGATGCCGTTCGCAACATTCTCGTCAATGATTACGGTATTGCAGGCGACAGTATCACCGCCGTTGGTTATGGTGAAGCTCAGCCTGTTGCCAGCAATGAAACAGCTGAAGGACGTGCTGCCAACCGCCGGGTTGAAGCCACTCTGAAGCACAAGATCAAGCAGTAGTTCTGGCGAGGAGAGTTCATTCGGAACTCTCCTCTTCTCAGTCCAACCGGACACCTCCTCTCATCGGCACCGAACAGCTTCATGCAACATGTTTAAGTGCCACCATCAAGGCACCTTTTTCAGGTTGTTGAGTGAGGCCAGATCACCGGTTGCTTTCTCGCCGTTCATATCCAGTTTCATTAGTGTGTTTTCACCAACGAAATATTGGTTTGGAGCTGACTCGTTAAGCAACGTGATGATATTACCCGATTTATTCCAACTGAATTTACCTTCAGATTTGGTGGGTTCGCCTCCTTTGCCTTCGTACACCTCTAGCAATGAGTAGGTGCCGTCTTTATTCAGCGTTAGCGTTGTGTCAACGCCTGCACAATCTGCACAGGGAAGTTTACCTTTGTAAACACCACTCCAATCGAGAGCGTTTTGCGCGTTGTGCCCAGATTCGACGGGCGTGTCGGTGCTGGTTACTTGATTTTCTTCAATGGGTGTTACATCAATTGCGCTTTCTAGTTCTATGACATCAGGAACCTCAACCGCAGTCGTCTCCGGAGGTTTCTCGTCCTGACAGCCTGCCAGAATGATGACCGCACCCATTAGCGCCAGTAGTGTCTTTTTCATTTTATGCCTCTCCAAATCAATGAGTTGACATACCAAAATGATCTCGTCGCAAGTGTGCCAAGGTCACTTGGCTATACCGTGCTAATAATAGACCTGTTTCCCATACCTTCGTTAGAACAAGGCAAACCATTAAACAGCCTTCATGACCTATCTTCATCTTATAATATAAATGATAATGATTTGCATTTAGTTTTTGTTTTGCATATTATCCGACACCATCATCACGAGCGCTTCGGGGTATTCAGAATAGAGCGCTTGTGTGACTGATCTCTATAAAGAATCATCCAATAGCAGTACACATAGGCAAACAATGACGTTTAGCAAAAGTAGACTGGCAATTGCTGTAATGGCAGTGTCTTCCGGTTTTGTATATGCAGAAAGTGCATCTCAGACTGACGCAACCCTGCTCAATCAGGTAACAGTTACTGCCACCCGGTCTGAAAAAGACATCAATGATGTGGCCCAAACGATTGAAGTCGTAGACCAGTATCAGATCCGGCAGGAACAACCTGAGTCTGTGGCTCAAGCCGTTAAGTCTCTGCCAAACGTTTCTGTCAGTGGTGGCCCTCGTGCGAATTCCCAGAGCATCAATATTCGTGGTCTGGAAGGCACTCGTGTTCTTCAGATCACCGATGGTGCCCGTCAAAACTTCTCCAATGGTCACCGTGGGACTTATTTCACAGACCCGGAACTGCTGAAGTCTATCGAGGTGGTTAAGGGTCCATCCAGTAACCTGTGGGGTTCAGGTGCAATCGGTGGTGTGGTTGTACAAAACACCAAAACCGCAGAAGAGATGCTGGAACCTGGTGAAACGTTAGGTGGCTATATATCCCAGGGCTTCCACAGCAACAACAATGAATCTCGCACCAGTGGTTCGCTTTACGGTGTGAATGATAACTTCGACTGGTTGCTTAATGGTTACTACAACGACGGTGGTAACTACGAAACAGGGACCAGCGGCGAAGGTAATGGCGACGACGTAGAAAACTCCGGCTCCCGCGAGCAGGGTGCTATGGCCAAACTGGGCTGGCAGCTGAATGACGACAGTCGTCTTGAGTTTAAGGCTCAGCAGGCTCAAACCAATGCCAAGGTTCCCAGCAACCCGGCAACAAATGTTGGCAGTAGTTCCCCATTGATTACTCAGGAAACCAGCAACACCAACCTTTCTGCTGCTTATCTTTTTAATCCTGACAGTGCTCTGATCGATAGCAAATTCCAGCTGTTTTACAACGATACCGAGTTCGACGAGTATCGAATTGAAAAGGGACAGACTGACAATACCCATTACAAAACTCTGGGCACAGCCTTTACAAACCTATCAAAGCTGACTCATTTTGATCTGACCTATGGTCTGGATGCCTACAGAAACACGATTGAAACCGTTCGGGATGATTCCGGAATTGGTGACCGTCCGGAAGCTCTGGATGGTGAGTCTACCACCGCTGGTGCATTCGTTCAGGCCGACGTTCCTCTGGCCAAAGCCTGGACATTGCAAACCGGTGTTCGCTATGACCGTTTTGAGGCCAGGGACAATCGTTCTGACTCCGACATTGATGAGAAGAAGCAAACTGACGACGCTGTATCTCCCTCTGTTGCCCTTATCTGGGACACCACGGACTGGCTGACTCTGACGGCCAGTTACAATGAAGCCTTCCGCGCGCCGAGTATGGAAGAGATGTTCTCGACAGGAACGCACTTTGCAACTCCAGTTGGCACCAATACATTCGTACCCAACCCGGACCTCAAACCTGAAGAAGCCAAGAACAAGGAAATCTCAGCTCGGATGAATTTTGCTGATCTTCTGGGTGATGATGAGCTGACTATTACAGCCAACGTTTTCCAAAACGATGTGGATAACTTCATTACGCAGTTTGTTTATGATCCAAACTGGATTGGCATGCCAACCAAAACAACCTGGGAAAACGTTGATGAAGCCCGCCTGAAAGGTTTTGAGCTGGCCGGTAAATACCGCTACCAGAATGTCGAACTGGGTCTGTCCTACGGTCAGACCCGTGGTGAAGACAAGAAGACCGGCGAATACCTGGATAACATCCCGGCCGACAAAGTCGTTGCAGATGCTGCCTACCTGATGCTTCAGGGTGACCTGAAAATTGGCTCACGCTACACCTATGTCAGTGCTCAGGAAGATATTCGTTCCGATTACGATGGCCCATCCTCATACGGCAGCTACGATCTGGTTGACCTGTATGCGAGCTATGAGCCGACCACTGGCGCGCTTAAAGGCATCAAGACCGATCTGACCGTCAACAACCTGACGAATGAGTACTACATTTCTGCTTGGGAAACACTCTATGAGCCAGGCCGCAACATCAAACTGAACGTGCGTTACATGTTCTGAACGTACCCACCCTTGCCGGGCACCTGCCCGGCATTTCTCTCTCGCAGAGACCAGTAAAAACATCGGACTGTCTTGACGAATATGACAGCCTCGACCAAACAGAACTCACCCTGCAAAAAGGGTAAGAGCTGTGATCCGCCAACCCTCTGGTATTTATTGAACATGCACTCAATAAATGCGAATTATTATCATTTGATTTATTGAATACATCTCAAAGTTGCAGTAATCTTCATTCGCCCATGCACAAGTAAACTGATTATGTCTCGAACGCTGCTACTCACATTGATCATTTCCATTTCCGTACATATTGCAGCGGCGATCTACCATGGTCAGCAGGAAGTTCAGCAGACTAAAGTGGCTCAGGGCAGTATCAAAGCACCTGTCAGCATAACCTTTTCTTCAGTGCAGCAGGCTGCTCTCGAGCCGGAGCCTGTCAGGGAGACCCCTGAACCTGTCGAAAAAAAGCCAGAGCCCATCAAGAAGCCAAAGCCAAAGCCAAAGAAAAACGTCGTCAAGATCGCGGAACCAGAGCCGCAACCTGAAAAGCCCGAAGTTAAAAAAGAACCTGAGCCAGAAGAGGTGGTCGAGAAAAAAACGGAACCGCCCAAGAAAGAAGTAGAGCCTCAGGAAGAGCCTCTCGCTGAAACTCAGGTCGTCAAAACCACCACAGAAAAGACTGAAGTAGAAGGTCTCAGCAATGAGCCTGTTTTCGTTTCCAGGCCCGCTATTCGCAAGTCCGCCCCCCCCAGATACCCGCGCATTGCTCAACGGAGAAACCAGCAGGGCGTCGTGATGCTGGAGGTCGTGGTAGATATTGAAGGCCATGCAATGAACATAAAAGTGCTGGAATCATCCGGTTTCAAGCTTCTCGACCAGTCTGCCATTGCAGCGGTCGAAGACTGGGAGTTCGAACCACAGAAGCGTAACAACCGACTGGTGGCTTCCCGGGTACATATTCCCGTGGCATTCCAACTGAATTAACAGCCTTTGGCTTAGCCACAGGCTACAGAAGATTTTGAAGATATAAGGCAGGTATTAATTGATGTTACCGGAACAGATCTCAGAACCAGGACTCATGGGCTGGCCCCTGGTCATTATTTCCTGCATCAGTCTGGCTCTGATTCTGGAAAGGCTGATTACGTTTATTCTGCTGCCCAGCCTTAACAAAAAAAGCATGAACACCCTGCTCAATGAAGTTCGCGGCTGCTCTCACTGCAACAACAGCCAGAACAAACTCTGCAAAAACCTTGTTGCCGGTAAAGGGGTTCGCAAGGGTATCGCTATTCTGCTGAGCCACAATGACTGTGACAAGGCCATGCGTGAAGAGTTGGCTGGCCTCTGGCTCCTGAAACAAAAAAACGCCCTTCATGCCTGGCTGAAACCACTGATGCTGATTGGCATTCTGGCGCCTATGCTGGGACTGCTCGGTACTGTTCTTGGCCTGATTGGTATGTTCCAGGGCATTTCTGAAGTACAGGGCCCGGTCACACCTGACGTTCTGGCTGGTGGCCTCTGGGAAGCGATGTTCACTACCGCATTTGGCCTTATGGTGGCTATTCCCTCTCTGGCCGCCGCTCACGGTTTTGGTATTTGGGCGAACCACTATGTCTCCAAACTGGAGTTTGCCCTGAACCACGCCAACCTGCTGCTGGAAGGCCTGAAAATGAACGACGACGGTATTGCTCTCAATCAGGAAACCGGCATCTGCCCTGAGGCCGTTGCAGCATGATTCGTATTTCCGATAGAGACGAAACAAACGCTTCTTTCTCCGCGGCGGACCTGACACCGCTGCTCGATGTTGTTTTTATCGTCATGGTTTTCCTTCTGTTCACAGCCAACGTGCAAACCCTGAGTCTGCCGGTGAACCTGCCTGAGGCCAGCCGTGAAGAAGCCGCTCTTACCGAAGAGCCCAAAACACTCACCGTCAGTATTCTGGCAAAAGGCCAGCCCTGGGCACTGGAAGATCATAAATACGACAGCTTTGAAGTGTTTAGTCAGGCGCTGCTGGCTCGGGTCAGGAAAGCACCTGATACCATGGTCCTGATCGCAGGCGATCAGGAAGCGCCTTTGGGCAACCTGGTTGAGTTAATGATGTTTTTGAGTGAGCACGAAATTACTGCCGCACAAGTTCTTATGGAGGAGAAGAGTCCATGAACAAAACAATTGTAAAGAAACTTCTGGTCCCTCTGGCAATGGCTGCCCTGCTGCCACTGTCTTTCTCCACAACGGCAGTAGTGATCAACACTCAGAACAACGGTTCAGCAGACGAGAAGCGCATTATTTCTGCCGGCAGTGGCATTACTGAAATCATTTATGCTTTGGGTGCTGGCGATCAGCTGGTGGCTGTTGACCTGACCAGTAACTATCCTCCGCAGGTTAACAAACTGCCCAAGCTCGGCTATCACAAGCAGCTCTCTGCCGAAGGTATTCTGGCACTGCAGCCTGACATGCTGATTGGTACAGACGACATGGGGCCAGAAACTACCCTCACTCAGCTGGAAATGGCAGGTCTGGAAGTAGAATCCTATGCCACCAAACACTCGGCTGAAAGTATCCATCAGCGCATCCGTTCATTAGCTACACTGCTGGACAAAGAGAAGGAAGGGAAAGCCCTCTGGCGCTCTATTGACAGCGACCTGAAAGCCGCTAAAGAAATAGCTGACGGCAAAGATAAGCCCAGAGTCCTGTTCTTGCTCGCTATGGAAGGCAGAAACCCATCCGTTTCCGGTGCCGGTACCGAGGCCAATGCCCTGATCAAGCTGGCCGGTGGCTTTAATCCTGCAGAAGCTCAGTTCAACAGTTATAAACCTCTGTCCAATGAATCGCTGTTGACCCTTGCCCCTGATGTGATTATCTATTCGGATCGTGGCCGCGGATTCACGATGGAACAGTTGCTGGACAGCCAGCCTGTTTTGAAACAGACACCTGCGGGTAAAAATGCCCGTGTCATTCCCGTAGACGGTCGGTTACTGCTGGGTGGTCTGGGTCCAAGAACCGGCGAAACCGCTCTGAGTCTGGCCAAGGCCTTTTACCCGGAATCCTGATCACCGCCACTGAGAACAACAATGAACCGTAGTCGTAAATCGGCACTGTTGCTGATCGTGCTGGCAGTGCTCCTGCCAGCTGTCATTGTACTGTCTGTGGGGACCGGTCCGGTCGCCATTGCACCTCTGGATATTATCTACATTCTTTTGGATCGGCTGGACATCACTGACAGCCAGGTATCTGACCAGACTCGTCTAATCGTAGAATCCATCCGTATCCCAAGAACACTGATGGGTGTCATGATTGGCAGCTCTCTGGCGATTGCCGGTGCAGCCATGCAGGGTTTGTTCAGAAACCCGCTGGCTGATCCCAGTATTATCGGTGTATCCAGCGGTGCAGCCCTTGGTGCGGGTATCGGTATTGTTCTGGGATCGGCACTTTTCGCAGGATTCTCCAGCCCACTGCTCATGGATTACAGCGTCTCTCTGCTGGCTTTTGGCGGTGGTGTTCTTACGACCTGGATCGTTTATAAGATGGGTACCACCAGCAATGGTACCTCTGTCGCTACCATGTTGTTGGCCGGTGTAGCCATTTCTGCTCTGGCAGGCGCAGGTATGGGAATCCTGAATTACATTGCCGACGATGCCACTCTCAGAAGCCTGACCTTCTGGCAAATGGGTAGCATTGGTGGCGCCAACTGGAACTCGGTCCTGCTCTGCTTCACCCTGCTGGGTCCTGTTATTTTCTCGTTGTGTCGGTACGGACAGGTTCTTAATGCCGTGCTGCTGGGTGAATCCGAAGCCAGACATCTGGGCATTGATGTCCAGAAAACCAAGCTGAAATTGATTCTGGTGACTGCCATGGCCGTCGGTGTGTCTGTATCGGTAGCCGGCATCATTGGCTTTGTCGGGCTGGTTGTTCCTCACCTGATTCGCCTGATGGCAGGACCTGATCACAGAACACTGTTACCCGCCTCAGCCATGCTGGGTGGTGTTCTGCTGCTGGCAGCCGACATGATTGCCAGAACCGCTGTCGCTCCCGCTGAACTGCCCATTGGTATTGTCACCGCCCTGATGGGGGCCCCGTTCTTCATGTCTCTGTTGTGGCAGCAACGCAAGAGGATTGCCTGATGAGTTGTCTCAAGGTTCAGAATGCCACAGTGCAGATCGGTGAAAAGATACTGCTCGATGATGTCAGTCTTTCAGTCGCTCCCGGTGAAGTAGTCACTGTTCTGGGCCCTAACGGGGCTGGCAAAAGTACCCTGATGAAAGTCATCAGTGGTGAGCAAAAGCCTTCTTCTGGCAATGTACAATTGAATGACAGAAATGATTGGTCGCTGCAGCAACAAGCTTTGATGCTGGGCGTGTTACCCCAGTCTTCCTCCCTGAGTTTTCCGTTCACTGTTGAAGAAGTGGTCATTCTGGGACGCATTCCCTGCTCGACAGACCGAACTCAAAACCTGGCCATCGTTGAAGCGGCTCTGAAAGAAGTCGATGGTCTACACCTGAGAGATCGTCGGTATACTACCCTTTCCGGTGGTGAACGACAGAGGGTTCATATGGCCAGGGTGTTGGCCCAGATCTGGGACGAAACGGATTTTGGCAAACGCTACCTCTTGCTGGACGAACCCACATCAGCACTGGACCCGGCTCATCAGCAACTGACTCTGAAAATGGCCCGCAAACAGGCTGAGAAAGGTGTAGGCGTAATGGTCATTCTGCATGACCTTAACCTGGCAGCCCGTTACTCAGACCGTCTGGTTATTCTTAAAGAAGGCGGTTTAGCAGCCCAGGGAACACCCCATGAAGTGTTGACTGCCGAAACGTTACAAGCCGTGTTTGATGTGGATGTTACGATTTCAAAGCATCCTGTGCATAACTGTCCTTTGGTAATCAATAATTAATCTCTGTTGAGATCATTTCACAATTTCTCATCCCCCTCGAACGTAGGGATGGGAAATTGCTTCCTTCAATTCATTAATGATAATCCATGAACAATGTTAGGGCATAACAGGCCATTCGAACTCAATAATATTCGTTTCCTTTGCCAACCTCTCTAAATTCTTCCTCAAGCAACCGGTCCCACTCCTTCTGATTTTTTTTATGTTTTCTCATGTTAGCAAGATAGATATCCTGCCAATTTTTCTCATCGTGGTGTTTAGATAACAATTTTTTAAATGCCTCGGTTGTTAAGGGGCTAACGGCAATATTTTGATGACGCAAACAGTGTTTGGCTATTGTTAATTGACTCTTTTCTGAGCAT
>NZ_JAHHPR010000787.1:0-13984 GCF_024606255.1 Endozoicomonas sp. SESOKO3 | reverse complement strand
CGTTTGACTCACCATCTCAATGTACCTTGGCGGTCCGGATACATAGATCAGGCCATCTTTTGGCTGCTCTTTCCAAAAAAAACGCCCATCCCAGATACCCACTTTTTTGAGTGTTGTCTTGAAGTCCCGGGTTGTCATGTATCCAAGACTGATAATCTTTTGCTCAGCTGAACTGCCACTGTAGATATAGAGTGAGTGGCCATCAAAATACCAGATGAATCCGTAAATATTGGCCATGTGATCCAGAAAATCGACGGGCGTCAGTGGACCAATCTTGCCGTTTACTTCACCTACGACATCTTCAGAGATAACGACTGGAACATAGTAACTGGCAGCAAAATTCTGTAATGCCTCAAGCAAATCTTCACCACTGCCATAGAAGGAATAAGGACGGTCTCCAAAGACGGCCAAGGCTGGAGACTCTGAATCTTTGACCTCCTCTTCCACTTCTTCCAACAACTCCTTGCCGGCTACTTCAATATTTTCCATCTGTTTGACCGATGACTCAGAAGTACTGTTTCCTCCGGATGGGTCCTCAGCTTCAAGAGGAATATCAAAGCCCACCTCGACCTGAGGCTGTGGAGCTTTTCTCACATAGTTGTAATCGATACTTTCGATACCTGTCGTTTGTTTCTGGCCACCCATCCATTGCTGCAACCTGAAATACTCTTCTTCATCAGGTCTTGATCTTGTCGGAGGAAATGCGGTTGCATCCAGAGCCTGTGGCGGAGGCTCTGCGGGAGAGGCTGCCTGAAACCCGGGCCCAACATATTCAGTAGAACTCTCGGGAAGGTATATGGTTTGTCCCACCATCAGTTTGGAAGGGTTGGTAATGCTATTAAACTCAGCCAGCTCACGGAGCTCAAAGCCATAGTTCTGCGCAATAATGGAGAGCGATTCACCAGGGCGCACAATATGCCTTCGAGTACTGTCATTTTGTGGAACGGAAGACCAGACCGCCGCCTGGGAGTATGACAAGAACGTGCTGGCAAACAGTAATGGAATCAACAAAGCCAGAGCAGGCAACAAAACTAGCCAGAGTTTGAGAGTTTTTGACCCCATCCGAAGAGTGCCTCCATGCCCGTCCTCTAAACAACCCACAATAAAGGTATTAACGGCTAAATAAACTTTTTCTAATCAATTTTTTATTTTTTATAGCTAATTTAAATACACAACAGAATAAAACCAGTGTATCCAAGATTACTCTTCAATTCTAATCATTTACACAGTTTTAGGGCCAGTGCTACAGTTTGCTGTCATCCAGCCGACGCTAAAACGAAGAGAATCAATTCATTTAAACAGAGGCTCTGCATTATGGACGTGTCTTTTAAAAACGGCCTTTCTGGTATTTCATTCGTCAACAATGACTTTATTGATAAAGACTTTCCGAAAGACAAGTCTTCTTTTAAACCCTCCGGTAAAAGCATTGCGGCTCACTTCTGGAAAGCCCTTGAAATGGGTCGCACCTTCCAGGATCGTGAAAAAAAATTCGCCCTCAACCTGACTGAAAAGGCTCCTTCACTCTCCCCTGATGAACATAACATGATGACGGATATGGCTCTGAGCCTTCTGAGCAAGCATGCCGAAGAGTGGCCAGAAGCAAAAGCAGCTCTAGCCGTATTAAAAGAGTCAAAAGAATTGCAGGAATACCTGACCATGACACGGAATGTTCTGGTCGCGGGCTAATAGGAACAACAGGGAAACACACCATGAATAAGCCATTAAGGCAGTGGTTACTGGCTCAGGCCTCTTATTATATGGAGTATCTCCAGCCACGAAAGTCTATCGCTTTGCTGGAAGCCGTTAAACGATTTGAACCCCAAAACCCCGATGTTTATCGAATGCTCAGCTACGCCTACCTGCAAGTTGATCGACCTGAAGATTCTATCAAGGCCGCCGATACTTTTTTGCAGTACGCGAAGCCTGGAATGGATACCCGGGCCATTAAATGGATCAAGGGGCGAGCACTGCTCAAAAAGAGAAAGAAAGCCGCTGTAAAATAATCTCTTGCTTGACCAGACTGCTCTCCCCTGCAAACAGACTGGTCATAAAGCATGAATCCTGTCGTCGCAGGGCTTAATAAACTGGGCCAAAGAAATGACCTGATGCTGGCAGCCATGCTGGTAGCCATCGTCAGCCTGATCATATTGCCCATGCCCACCGTTCTGGTGGACTTTCTTATTGCCCTCAATATGGGGCTCTCTTTCATCCTGATGATGACGTCTATCTATCTGTTATCTCCGTTGGAATTCTCTTCGTTTCCAGCGGTGCTTCTGGTAACAACCCTTTTCAGACTGGCGCTCTCCATCACCACTACCCGACTGATTCTTCTTCAGGCTGACGCGGGTGAAATCGTCTATACCTTCGGTAATTTTGTGGTGGGCGGCAACCTGATTGTCGGTATCGTGATCTTCCTGATCATCACTATTGTCCAGTTTCTTGTCATCACCAAGGGCTCTGAGAGGGTGGCAGAAGTCAGTGCTCGTTTCTCACTGGACGGCATGCCCGGTAAACAGATGAGTATCGACGCTGACCTTCGTGCCGGTTCTATCGAAATGGAAGAAGCACAAAAACGTCGGGAACTGGTGCAGAAAGAGAGCCAGATGTACGGCTCAATGGATGGCGCCATGAAGTTCGTAAAGGGTGATGCCATCGCAGGTCTGATCATTATCTTTGTGAACATCACAGCCGGTGTCGCCATTGGTACCATGATGAATGACATGACGGCGGGTGAGGCTTTGCAGCTATATGCCATCCTGACTGTAGGTGATGGTTTGATTTCACAGATACCAGCTCTGCTGATCTCCATAACCTCCGGTATTATCGTTACCAGGGTGTCCAATGAAGACTCCAAAGATCTGGGTAACGAAATTGGTGGACAGCTCCTTGATAAGCCCAAAGCGCTGCTGGTGGGCGGCGTCCTGCTGCTTGGCTTTGCTCTGATTCCCGGTTTTCCCACTTTCATATTTCTAATGCTGGCGCTGATAATTGGCGGCGGAGGTTATTACCTGCTGAGGAAAGCCTCCCGCGAGATGGCTCAGGAAGCCGAAGGCGGGATTCCAGCCATGGCTGCCGCGACTGAATCAGCCGGAGATGCAAAGTCCAGACTGGACCAGCAGGAAGAGTTTACGCAGACACTGCCACTTATTATTGATGTACCTACTTCCATTCAGGAAACACTGAACACCCAGATGCTTAACGATGAGCTTCTGAAGGTTCGAAAAGCTCTGTACATGGATCTCGGGGTTCCCTTTCCTGGTATCCATCTTCGCTTTAATGACGCCATGATGGACAACAGCTATTCCATCATGCTTCAGGAAGTTCCTGTGGCGAGCGGTCATTTCAGACCTGGCTATGTCTTCGTTCGTGAAACCATTGACCATCTGGAAATGCTGAAAATCCCTTATGAACAGGAAGAAGATTTCCTGCCCAGCCTTGATACGCTCTGGGCAGAAGAAAGCCAGAAAGAGAAGCTGGAAAAAAATAATGTTAATTACATGGATGCTCCGAAAATACTGACATTTCATCTGGCTCACGTATTGAAAAAATATGCAGAAGAGTTTATCGGCATTCAAGAAACCCGATACCTGCTGGAAAAAATGGAGTCTTCCTTTGGCGAACTGATCAAAGAAGTCCAGCGTCTTCTGCCAGTTAATAAAATCACTGAAATATTCCAGCGACTGGTCTCGGAAGATATCTCGATCAGGAACCTGAGATCCATACTTCAGGCACTGGTCGTCTGGGGCCACAAAGAAAAGGAAGTGGTTCAGTTAACAGAATATGTCCGCTCATCATTGAAACGATACATCAGTTACAAGTATTCGAATGGTAAAAACATGCTGCCTGTCTACCTTCTTGATCAAGATGTTGAAGATACCATACGTGGTGGCATCCGACAGACATCAGCAGGCAGCTATCTGGCTCTTGATCCGTCCCAGTCTGCTCGCTTTGTTGAGAATGTAAAAAACACAGTAGGCAAAATTGGGCACCTTGAACATAAACCTGTACTGATCACATCGATGGATATTCGCCGATACGTCAGGAAGCTTCTGGAGCTGGAAGTTTATGATCTGGCCGTATTGTCTCACCAAGAGCTTACAGAAGAAATCACAGTACAACCTCTGGGTCGTATATCACTCTGATCAATGTTGATAACTGACAGCCCACTCTTTTTAGTAAGAAGGCTGTCTGGTCAGAAAAGAAATGCAGGAAGTGAAAAAAGATGTTTGCTCAGAGGCCATTCACTCGAGGATCATTGGAGTTCAGAACGAACCAGACCGTAAACGTATTGATCAAAGTAGTCTTCACCTTTGAAAATATGTTTTCTCAAGATACCTTCGAGTTGGAAGCCGCACTTTTCGAGTACTTTTCCAGACCCTTTGTTGTAATCAACCACATCGGCATAAATGCGGACCAGACCCAGCTCGTCCATGGCATACTGTGTGATACGGCTGAGAGCCTGAGTCATTACTCCTTTTCCCCAGTGGGATTCAGATAACCAATAGCCAATTTCAGCCGTAAAACGATGAACATCCACTTGGGTTACAAAGCCGATCTCACCAATGGCCTCCCCTTCATGATCGATCACAAAACGGGTATCAGCTTCATTTTCCTTCACATGCTGAATCCATGCTCTGGCATGCTCTATCGTATAAGGATGTGGAAAACTATCCCTGAGATTTTTGGCCACATTCCAGTTGTTGCCGTGACGTGAAAGTGATGGTGCATCACCGTAAAGAAAGCTTCTAACACAATATCCGTTACCCAGATCAAAACGCATATCCATTGCCTGACATGATCAATTCATCAGGTATTCAATCGGCAAAATACTGTGTGGCTAAAGAGGGGTATCAGAGCTGTCACTGCCCTTTTTTCATTTTATCGAGCATGGCATTGACAACGGCTCTAGCTTCATCCTGGGCATCGGGCATGGTATCAGGGTTAACATCTGGGGCAACACGCCATTCAATGACACGTTTGGCTAGTTTTCGAGCCAGAACGCCAACGATATCATCAAGGAACTTTTCGTCCAGCATGGGTGAATCCATAAACCGAAGGTGTACAAGAAGCTGCTCGGATTTACCTTCTTCTTTCATGTGGATGGCAAAATCGCCTGCGTCTGTTGTACTCTGACTGATGGTCAATGTGAAATGCTGTCCACTCATAACATTCTCCAAACATAACTAATCCAGTTGTCGGCGAAGCTATGGAGGGCTTTAAGGTGTGAACCCCCTGTTCTTACATAGATTGGAAATAATAATCCATGGTCTATAGAACAACTTCCATTTTGTCCCCTAACAAACTCTTTAACCTTTTTATCTACAATGAAATATGGTTATGGGCGATATAAATAAGGATAGACATTACCGCTCATCAGAATTTTCAACCCACAGGGAGAGAAGCATGATCACTAACCATGACGCAGAACCGATCCAACCTTCCAACCGCGGTCAAGTTGACCCAACCCAGCCAGTACAGCCAATTGATGCTGCTGAGGCAGAGCGCTTTGCTAATCTCAAAAAACAGGCAGAAATGGAAGAAGCTGAGACCAGTGAAGTGGAAGACGGCATGATCAGCCCGGAAGAGCTTCAGAGGCAGATCAGGGAGAACCTTTTCAAGAACGGCTTCAACAAGGCCATGGAGAAAGCCCGGGAAATATCTAAAGAGCTGAAAGAGGGCTAACCTGCAACTACTGTTATCACAAGTTTGACAACAGGTTAACCCTTTAGCCGTTTTTACTTCTTTTGATTATAAATATATTGATTCAAATAAATTACAATAGGACAAATAAGTCAAACATATTGGCTAAAGGCACCGCCAGAAATAAGCCTCAGGCCATTTAAGCAGGTAACCCCATAAACAATCAAACGTAAACTCAGACCTAATTGTCATACAGGGAGCAGTAGTATTTATGACAGGAACGTCGAGCAATGTTGTCACGCTACCGAGTTCAACAAAACTCTCTCAAGTGGGTGAAATAAACACCTCTCTCATCAATGCTTTCCAAAAATGGGTATTCCCTCCTGTCGATCATATTCTTACTGACCTGGCTCAGCATATCGTGGAGCTTTCTGATGCTGGCCAAAACAACGCTCAAATCATGCAGTTCATGGAAGCCAGGCAAAACCTGGAAAGATCAAAAAATCAAATCATACAATGCTTCCGGCAGGAGGCATTAAAACATTTCAATAATCTTGAAGAAGAGGACAATACACATGCCTCTGTTTCTCTGAGTGAGCTGTCATTGCTTGACAATGGCGATCTTGAGAAAAAGCTGGCGTGGCAATATGCCGCCAGTCAACTTAGCATAAATGACCAACTTCAACGCTTCAACAATATACAAAACAGGCTGTCTGGATTAATTCATCTTGAGCCAGAGAATAATCCACTAGGAGCTCAGAAGATTTGTGAGAGCTTCGCGCTAGCGCTGGTACCCGCTCAGCTGTCTTCAGACCTGACCCAGGAACTGCTTTTACAATTTGCTCTCAAGATAAAACCCGCTGTGATGGAGCTCTGGCATGAAGTGGACGAGTACCTTGATTCTATGGGGCTTGAAATCAGCATGCCAGCTACAAAAATTGCAGAAATACCAGAAGATGAACCCTTTTCAAAATCCAAACACATTCAAGTAGTACCAGAAGCCAATAGCAGAGAGGCTGCTCCCCAATATCGCTCAGAAGCGCCTGAACCTGAGACGACGTCAAAAACGGAGGATTCATCGCAAACCTGGAATGAAGCGTTCATGAATGAACTGGTAAACAGGCTGTTTTCCAGAGTAGAAGGACTACTACATACCCCGTCAGAGACTTCTAATGCAACGGTGAGTGGTGATGCCAGACTGTTTGCCAGCATCGAGCTAGCCAGTACACTGACATCCATACAGAAAGAGCTCTCGGGTCAACATGACTCTATCTTCAGTCTGGCAGAATCGATCAAGAGTGCCTTGAAGGACAAGGGTGTAAAACAAAAGCTCTCACCAAGGCACCGTGACCTTATCAACATGGTCGGCATGCTGTTCGAGTTTATTCTGGACGATCATGAGTTACCGGATGACGTTAAAAATCTGATTGGTTTACTTCAGATTCCTGTTTTGAAACTGACTTTACTGGAAGAAAGTTTTTTAACTGACCGTCGCCATGCGGCAAGAGAGTTACTCAATGACATGACCTCAGCCGGCATGCATACGACACTGGAACCAGAAACAGAAAAGCCTGTTATCGAGTTGATTGAAGAAACAGTCAAGTACATTATCAAACATTTCACCGAAGACCCTGACATATTTTCCAGCTGTCATAAAACATTCAACGATAAGCTACTTAAAATCAGGGATTCTTTAGACCAGAATCAAACTAGAACAGAGCCCAATCAGACTGAACCTGCAGAGGGTGAAGAGGCCATTAGTACGGAAGATATTGTTCTTGAAGCTCAGACAAGCAAGGTAAACTGTGAGTTTCAACTAATCATCTCCAATCTCATTTCTACCCGGCAATATACAGTGCCGGACTCAATGGAAAAGCTGGTTAATGAAGTTTGGTCTGATGTTCTGGAAACCGCTGGTATGAAGAGCACTGCTAATACCAATGATTCAGCTGACATTCCATGGTTCGATGCCATTAATACACTGGATATCTTGTTATGGAATCTACAACCAGAAAACCGTGATTCGGTCCCAGCTCAAGACTGGCTCCTATTAAAAACTATGTTGCTCGACCATCTCAACAAAACCGGTCATGCCCCCTCTATCTTCGCTGAATGGATGCATGATTTGACCACACTGATATCAATGCCTGTTGAATTCCCAATAGAAGAAGAATTTATTAACGTAACCCTCGAAGATTCAGCAGCAAAAGAAGAGTTTGCAGAATCGGATACAGAAGAGATCGTACTTCAGAGTCAAAGGTTAGATCATCCTCACCTTGAATCAGACTTACTCATTCCCGAGGTCGTTGATACGACTCCAAAGGAAGACGGAGTCATCGAAAAAGATGTTCTGGAAGAGCATACCGGAGTAGAACTTAGCATAGGCCAGTGGGTTGAATTCATTGGCAAGCAGGATCAGCATTTCCGTTGTAAACTCTCTTCTATTAATACAGTCTCCCATCGCTATACCTTCATTAATAGTTCTGGCATGAAAGTAGCCGAAATGTCTGGCTACGCAATCAAGTCCGGTATAGAAAATGAGCGCATTCGTATTATTGAAGATACTCAATTCTTCGACAAGGCTCTGCATGCTGTCATGAACAAATTCCTGAAGTTTTAGCATCTGTCGACGACACATAACCTGAATGTTTTCCCCAACTGATCCAGATACAAAGGAGGTATCCATTGATCGACCTTGGGAACCTGGAACAGCTCACCGAAGACGATGCACCAATGATGCAGATGCTTCTGGATGAATTCCTCAACACCACAGAAGAGGATCTCAGATCCTTGGATAAAGCAGTTGAAAACAAGACACACCGCGAGATCGCCAGTCTCGCACACCGAATCAAAGGCTCATCAATGATTGTGGGAGCCAATCAGCTGATACAGCTGACCAATGAGCTGGAAGAAGCGGGCAAACAGGCTGAAAATGAGAAGTTCGAATCATTACTCTCTGATATCAGGAAGTGTTATAGCAGCGTTTCTGAAGCTATCAAAAAGCTATGAAATCTAAAACTGTATATGTGTCATGCTACCTTTACTCAAGCCAGAAAGACACTGTCGGACAACCTCCAATATCGTCACTCCCGGAATCATTCCTATGACCTGATCAAGGTTGCATAAACACTGCCTCATACCCCCTGCCTGTGTAAGGTCGTCAGACTGGATGTGGTCAGAGTCTTTTATGGAGGTTTGATGAGAGTGATTTATCCGGTAGAGTAAGCGTCCTAACCCATAAACAGTACAACTCGAATGAGTCTGACCTCCACCTCAATATCAACACCCTCTCCCCAAAGTCTTGCTGAAGATCTGGCCAGATGTGCCCGGGGGGAACAAAAAGCCTTTAAACATCTTTATCAGCTGACTTCGTCGAAACTCTTTGCCTTGATCCTGCGTATATTGAAAGACAGAGAGCTTGCAGAAGATTGTCTTCAGCAGGTTTATATAAAGATCTGGCAGGCATCCTCCAGCTATAACAGCAGCAAAGCTGCTCCCATGACCTGGATGAACACCATTGCCAGAAATCAGGCACTGGACCATCTGCGGAAACTGAACCGGGAGCCCCAGGTGGAAACGGAGGCGCTTGACCTGCAGGTCGACCAGAGTTCCAGTCAGGAACAAAAGATGACAGAAACACAGAACAGTCAGCAAGTCCACCGCTGTCTGAGAACTTTGAATGATAACCAGAGACGCTGTCTGGAACTCAGCTATTTTGATGGAATGACTCATCAGAATCTTTCTAACCAGCTGGAAGTTCCTATCGGAACAGTGAAAACGTGGATTCGACGTGGACTGATGAGGTTGAAGGAATGCATGACGACCGCTTAGATCTAAGCAATCCTGATGAAAGAAATCAGGCTGCAGCAGACTATGTGCTCGGCCTGCTGACGCCTGATGAAAAGGCTCAATTTGAAGTATTAATGGCTGTTAGTCACGATGTTCAGCGTGAAGTAGACGAGTGGCGAGAGTACCTGGATACTCTGAACGAGGCTCTGCCTCCTGTCGAGCCTCCCAAGCATATTTGGAAAAATATTGAGCAAGCTACCAACAATAAAGAATCATTCTGGAGCAGCCTGAAGTTCTGGCAAGGTTCCGCTTTTGCTTCGGTTGCCCTGGCTCTTATGGTGGCTCTGGCGAATTTTCAGTCGGTAAACCCGGCGAACATGGAATACGTTTATGTCGTCAACAACCAGAAAAAAAGCCCCGGGTGGATTCTTAACGCATCATTGGGCAGTAAAAAACTGGTTATGGAAACCGTTCAGCCTGATTCCATCCCTGAAGGGAAAGCCTGTGAACTCTGGTTGGTGGTGGATGGTGTAGAGCCTGTTTCTCTGGGAATGCTGCCTGAATCAGGTACAAAAGAGATGACGATACCCAAGGGATGGGCAGAGAAGCTTTCCAAAGCGAAAATTATTGTCACACTTGAAGACCAGAAGGGCGCACCCAACGGCTGGGACATGGGGCCTGTTCTGGATAAAGGTGACTGGAGCACTCGAACTTACTAACTTGTTTCGAGGCACTGCCTGACGGGGCAGTGCCTGATCTTCTAATTACCAGGGAATCAGGGCACCATCATAGTTAAAAAACTGCCCGGTATTTTCCGGCCCAAGCTGCTCAATCACAGAAATCAGCCCTTTTATGGAGGTTCGGGTATCAATCAAAGCATTGGGTCCGCCCATATCCGTCACAACCCAGCCCGGATGACAGATAGCCACACTGACCCCCTTATCAGATAGATCCTGCGCCATACTTTTGCCAACAGCATTCAATGCCGCTTTTGAGGAACGGTAGATATAGCTTCCACCGCTTGTGTTATCAGCAATACTCCCCATTTTGCTGGTCATCAATACAATCTTTGAACCTTGAGGCATCAGCTCAAACAGTTCCTGCACCAGCAAAACCGGTGCAATGGTGTTGACCTCCATGACCTTGTGCCACTCTTCAGATTCAACCTCGCCAAATTTCGCCCGCTGACCATAGATACCCGCATTATTAATCAGTATATCGATCTGCTCTCTCTGCAGCGTATGTTTAAGATTCATTCTCTGTGCGGGGTTGGTGACATCCAGAGGTACCGTTTCCAGTTTTTCGCTGTTCTGCTGCTTCAGGTTCAGCAAATCTTCTGCCGACTCTGGTGCCCGGCAGCAGGCATATACTTTGTAGCCTTTTTCCAAAAACTGCCTGCAATACTCCAGACCCAGACCCCGGTTTGCACCGGTCACCACCACCGTTTTAGTCATCACTTAACTCCTTATAGAGAGTGTCCAGACGAGCCAGATGCCGGGATCGTTCTGAACTCTCAAGAAAACTGGCATTGAAGCTGTTTCGTATCAATTGATAAACAGCCTGATCGTCCAACCCTAAGGCTTGCTGCGTAGCATGGAAATTATCGTTGATATAACCACCAAAATAGGAAGGATCATCAGAATTGACAGTGACACAAAGTCCTTTATCCAGCATCTGCTTCAGATTATGTTCTGACAAACTGTCAAATACACACAATTTGACATTCGAAAGGGGACACACTGTCAGGGGAATTTTGTTCTCAACCAGATACTGAACCAGACTCTCGTCATCCAAACATCGAACACCATGGTCAATCCGCAACACTTTAAGTGCATTCAAAGCTCCCCAGATGTAGTCTGCCGGACCCTCTTCTCCCGCATGAGCAACGGTCTTCAACCCAGCCTGTATGGCTTGGTCAAAGACCTCTGCAAACATCTCCGGAGGGTGCCCCAGCTCCGTTGAATCCAGACCCACACCGACCAGTCGCTGATGCCATGGTTTGGACATTTCAAAAGTATTCAGCGCTGCCTCAGCTCCTAAATGACGAAGAAAACACATAATAGTATGACTGCTGATACCCAACTGCTTTCTGCCATCCTGAAGAGCGGCATCCATTCCCTCAAACACAGTGCCAAACGGGATACCTCTGCCAGTGTGGGTCTGTGGATCAAAGAAAATCTCGGTATGAACTACATTGTCTTTTTGACAGCGCTCCAGATACGCCCAGGTCAAATCATAAAAATCCTGTTCGGTCTGTAGAACATTTGCACCAGCATAATAAATGTCCAGAAAGGATTGCAGGTTGGAAAACTGATAGGCGTCCCGGACTTCTTTAACGCTTTGGTAAGGCAGGCTGATTTCATTTCTTTCAGCCAGAGACAACATCAGTTCAGGTTCCAGGGTACCTTCAATATGCAGATGAAGTTCTGCCTTGGGTAACGAGTCAATCATGGAAGAATCTACCTTTTCATCTGTCATTAAAGATCGTCAGGAACTTGTTCTTTGAATGAATACTGCATTTCCACGTTAAAAAGAGCTATTCTTTCTAAAGATACTTATTATAACGCTCTGGCTGCAAGTCAGGCAGCGATATCAGGAAGGATGCTTTCGCTTTCAGGCGTCTTTTCCGGCAAAAAACCATGGAATGGCACTATGTCGAAGATTGATGGCTCAGGACAACCTCCCTCCCAAACACAATTTGAACCCAGCCGACCGCCTGTAAATCAGGGCAGTGGTGCTTCTGATGAAACGCAACCGAAGAAATATCTTTCAAAAGAGAAGCCGCTGTCAGGACCAGAAAAGAAATCGATTCTCTCCAGAGGCGTCAAATCAACGCCTTCAGAAGGTAAACTGGCACCTGCAGACTTGGGTATGATGCTGAAATTTTTTGAAAAAGGTGATTTGGTCGGTGCTCGGGAATCCATGGAACGTTTCATCAAGGATCTGAATCAACTCGATAAACTGATTTCTACCTTACCAAAAGATCAATCAGAGGGAGCCAAAAAATTGTTAGTCACCTTCGCTGGGCAGCTCACTGCTGACGATATTGTCAGTAAACTGGTGGTTTCAGACGTTTCACTGGAAGAACAGTTTGAACAAATCAGTGGCTACATGACCCAGCTGGGAACCTCAGAGAGCCCGGTCAGAACAATTGCCAAAATAAGGGCAGATGAGTACCTCAGTAACAGCAGTCTGGGACAGAACCAACTTCAGGAAATGACCAGACTCATGGAGGAGAAATGCCTCTTCTCTTTAAGTCAGACAGCCAACAAACTCGGATTAATGTTACAGGAAGGTGAGCTGACACCTGACCAGCAGAAAGCTGTGGAACAGCAGCTTCGTCAGATGCGCATCGAAATGTCGGCTTTTAACGGCACTTAGATATGATAAAAGCCGTCAAAGGCTGTCTGACGGCTTTTCTTGATCGGAAACCTCATTAAATCAGGACAGTACCAGAATCACAGTCACCACACTCAAAACCAGAGTAGCTCCATATAACATTACTTTAAGCCCTGCCCCCGGATGAACACCCAAATCATGCAGGCCGTGGTAAATACGGTGGATACAGGCCCAATAGGAAGGCACCAGGGCGACCAGAAGAACCAACTGTCCAATCAGATTATTCAAGAAGAAACCAGACATTCTTTCATAAGACAGTGCTTCTGCTGGAATCACGCCCAAAGATACCGCCAGAATCACCAGGATCGTAGCCGGGAAGAAAAAAGCGATTGTTGTTCCACCAGCGCCGAACAGGCTCCAAAGCAACGGCTCAATGTGTCTTTTCTGACTCATGACCATCTCCCTCAAAACAGCACAGCAGCAGCGAAAATAATGACAGAAACACCTGCCAGACCTGCATACATCAGTTTATTGACTACATGATCAGCCACCATCTTGCGAATCTGCTGAGGCAATACCCGTGGTGTCATATCAAAATAAGTGGCTGCATGAAACAGAGTCATCCCTAGCGTCACAACCGTGAACAGAATCATCAGAGGATTAGCCTGAAAAGAAAGCCAGCCCTCCCAGGCGTCTCCACCACGGGTCAGCTGAACAATACCAAAGAACAAGTTGATGCTGTAAAGCGCATCAAACACACAGGTCGCTTCCCTGATCATGTAGGTGCGATAAAAAAGATGATCCATATACCAAGTGCGCTTCATGGGACGCACATAAGGACGACGACTCATCACTTACCTCCTTTAAGCGGCATCAGGAAAGACAAAGCCCAATCCTGAGCGCCCTGCAACTTGTTCTGGTTGATAGCTGCAGCAGGATCGACATTCTTTGGGCAGACCTCTGAGCAATAGCCCACAAAGGTACAGGACCAAACACCGTTCTTGCTCTGAATCACTTCTGTGCGCTCATCATACCCGTCATCCCTTGTATCCAGATTGTAACGGTGTCCCAGTGCGATAACGGCTGGCCCGGTAAACAGTGGGTTAATCCCCATTTGTGGGCAGGCTGAGTAACAGAGCATGCAGTTAATGCAGCTGGAGAACTGCTTGTAAAGGCCCAGCTCTTTGGGTGTCTGCTTGTTTACACCTTCTGCAAC
>NZ_JAHHPR010000786.1:0-10553 GCF_024606255.1 Endozoicomonas sp. SESOKO3 | reverse complement strand
ACCAATTTATTGCAACCGCAGTAGGACAGCCTTAAGTCCGACAGGCTGCTAGGATTCAGGTTGACATTTTCATGTGAGTCCTGAAAGTGATTAAGTTGCATTATCATTTAGCTCAGCTAATCGCTCCGCTATTCCTGTCACAGGTTCTGAGTCTGGGAGCTCAGAGCGCAGTTAAACCCACAACGCCTTCTGGTACAACCTACCCGGCAAAAGTATTATGCGACAGCCTTATCGGGCAGCCCTCAGGGGTCCGGCAACGGCTGAGCCAATACAGCGAACTGGTTCGCGGGCGACAATGTGTTGTTCTCAGTGCCGATCCGACAAAGGATTTAGCTCAATTGATCAACGGGCTTCCAGACGACACCGTCATACTGCTCTCCTCCAGCACAACTACTACCATGACGCCTTCTCCTTCCGTCACTACGGTGGCAGGTAAAACCCCCGTAAATTACCTTATTGGCAGTGAAATACTTTTGAAGAACGGTCAGGATATTATTGGGGCTGCTGATGATGGTTTCGAGGTCGTCATCATGCCCGATAAAAGTTATTCAAATCGATATATGCTCAGAGTTGGAGACTACGTCGACTTTAAGTTTGCAGAAACAAAAGACAGCAACATAAGACACATAACTTTCCGTGACAATAGCCCTGAAGGCCATACACTTAAACGCGTTAACTCTATTGTTTATGGAGAATGCCATAACCGGAGACTGATTATGGAAAACAACGTATTCCATCTTACAGAATCGATCGGAGTCAGACTTGAATGCAGAGGAACCCTGGATGCATCGGCCAATAATTTACGCACCGGACCGGGCCTGCTGTTTGCCAATAACGCATTTAAAGGCGAAAGCTACAGCCTGATAAGCAACTTAGACTTTATTCCATTGGAAGCATTAGCTGTTTCTTATCCCGGGATCAAGCATCAGTCAGAGAAGCTCACTGTTATTGACAACGTATTCCAAGGCAAGATATCAGAAGTGGGACATTTCACTCTTGGGTCCGGAAGCCGCATGAATATCTTCAGAAACATTATCGACGTCGATAATAGTGGCACAACCTATCACGAATGGATCATGGGACACAGTGCACATAAACATGCCTTGGCTCTCGCGGGTCTTACCGATGAATATGCCGATGCCGATGCCGATTCCGATTCCGATGCCGAACCCCCTCTCTTCAATGTGGCAGGCAATCGGATCAGCGTAAAAAATACAGCCATTAATATCGATGGAGAACTTAAACTGGCTTTGGCCTGCAATCACCTGCAGGCAGTCAAACCCTGGCGACAAGAACAACATAAATACAGCCTGATCGCCATTGATCCATTCCCTCTGGCAGGCGATTGCAAAAAGCCCCTGAGATTTCACCAAAGAGCCACTAAACCACAATCTGCATTCTGTAAGATTGTCAATACCTGGACGCCTACCAATGGTTCTCCTGCGGGTACTATCAGTGGTCTGACCAACCTCGAGGGGCAGTTCTACTTTAACTCAGCCAGTTGCCAGACAAGCACTTCAACCAGAATCTCTGCTGCTATTAAGGGCACAACCGTCACTATGACCGCTTTGGGAATTATGACCACACTGGCCCTGTTGTTGAATCTGTAACCTGAACTCGCCTCTGCGCTATAAAGAAGCTGCCTCAAAAACAGCAGCCAGCGATATTCCGGACATGTTTTAACATCCTTAATAGATAGGTATAAGTTCATAGGCTAGGATTCAGGTCAGCATTTTCATGGGAGTCCTGAAAATGATTAAGTTGCATCATCATTTAGCTCAATTAATCGCTCCTCTATACCTGTTACAGGTTCTGAGTCCGGAAGCTCAGAACACGACTCAGAACACGACTCAATACACAAGGCCGGCTCAGACAACCCTGCCGCCAACGACGGTATTGTGCGACAACCTTACCAGTCAGACTTCAGGGGTTCAGCGACGGCTAAACCAATACAGTGAACTGGTACGCGGACGACAATGTATTGTTCTTAGTGCCGACCCGAAAGGGGATCTGGCTCAATTGATCAATCGGCTTGGTGATAACACCGTGATACTGCTCTCCTCCGGGACGACCACCACCATGAAACCTTCTTTTTCCGTTACCCCGGTGGTGGGTAAAACCCCTGTTAATTACCTGATTGGCAGTGAGATAATTTTGAAAGACGGTCAGGATATTATCGGGGCAGCAGACAACGGTTTCGAAGTCGTCATCATGCCTGACGGAAGTTATACAGATCAATTTATGGTAAGAGTTGGAGACACCAGTAACTTTCGGTTTGGAGAAACAAAAGACAACAATATAAGACACATAACTTTTCGGCCAACAGGGCCTAAGGGCCTCAGACCCATTCACTCTACTGTTTTCGGGAAATGCTATAACCGGAGACTGATTATAGAAAACAACGTCTTTCATCTTCCGAAAGACAGTGGAGTCAGACTTGATTGCAGTCAATCTCTGGATGCGTCGGCCAATGATATGCGCACCGGGCCGGGCCTGCTGTTTGCCCACAACACAGTAAAAGGCAAAAGCTATAGCCAGGGAGGCAGAGAACTTATTCCAACGGAAGCGGTTACTATTCATCATCCTGACATCAAGCATCAGTCACAGAAGCTCGCTATTATTGACAACATATTTCAGGACAAGATATCAGAAGTGGGAAAGTTCACTCTTGGGCCAGGAAGCAGCATCAATATTTTCAGAAACAGAATCGACGTCGATAATAGAGGCACAAACGCTCATGAAGTGCAAATGGGACATCGTATGCAAAAAAATGGTTTCGCTTTCAAGGGTATTACCGATTCAAATGCCGAACCTCCTCTCTTCAACCTGGCTGGCAATCAAATCCGTGTAAGAAATACAGCCATCAATATCGATGGACAAATGAAACTGGCCCTGGCCTGCAACTACCTGCAGGCAGTCAAACCCTGGCGACAGGAAAAACATCGATACAGCCTTAAAGCCGTTGATCCATTATCTCTGGCAGACCAGTGCAAAAAATCCCTGAGTTCAAGCGTTGGCACAACCAGCCATCCATCTGCACTCTGTCAGATTGTGAATTCCTGGACGGCCATTGATGCCTCCCCGGCTACTGCCTTAAAAGGACTGACCAACCTCGAGGGTCAGCTCTACTTTGACCCGGCCATCTGCCAGGCAGCCCCTTCACACTCTGTTGTTATTACGGGTACAACCGCCACGACGACCGCTTTGGGTATCATGACCACACTGAACTTATTATTGATTCAATAACCAGAGTTTCTCCCGTTTAAAGAAGCTGTTGCAACGCTTTGGTTCCCATGATCCCGGCGTGTGAACATGTGATTTTCCTGAAATATTTTCACGTCCTTAATGGATACGTATAAATGCCAGGATGCCAGTCAAGATATTCCCGGGAGTCCTGTAAATGATTATTTTGATGCGTCATTTGGCCCAGTTGTTCGCTCTTCTGCTTCTTTCACAGCCCCCTGGCCTTCAGGCTCAGAACACAACTCAATTTGTCGCCCCTTTTTCTACATCACCCGCTGCAACAGTGCCATGCAAGACTCTTGCAGGAAATACGACAGGGGTTCATAAACGGCTAAACCAATACAGCGAACTTGTCCGTGGACGACAATGTATTGTTCTCTATGCCGACCCGACAGAGGATTTAGCTCAATTGATCGAACGGGTTCCGGAAAACACCGTGATACTGCTTTCTTCCAGGACGCCCCCTACCAGGACGCCCCCCTCCAGGACGACCCATTCCATGACGCCCCCTACAGTGAAGCCTTCTTCGTCTGTTACCTCTGCGACAGGTAAAATCCTGATTAACTACTTTATTGATAGTGAAATAGTTTTGAAAGACGGTCAGGATATTTTTGGGGCTGCTGATGACGGTTTTGAAATCGTCATTTCGCCTGGCGAAAATTTCCTGGATCAATATATGATCGTGGTTGGAAAAAGAAGCACTTTTCAGTTTGGTGAAATAAAAGACAGCTATATAGGCCACCTTACTTTCTGGCCAATTGAACCTAAGGGTTACAACCCTATTCATTCTATTTTTTTTGGGAAATGCTATAGCCGGAGACTGATTATAGAAAACAACGTATTTCATCTTCCAAACTGGATCGGAGTGAGAATTGATTGCTATAGATCTCTGGATGCATCGGCGAGTGGTCTACGCAGTGGTCCTGGCCTGAAGTTCGTCAATAACACGGTCAAGGGGGAAACCATCCGCGAGTCTAAAGTCACCTTCATACCCTTAAGAGGGATATTTATTCAACTTCCAAACATCAAAAACCAGACAGCGGAACTCGCTGTTATCGAGAACACATTCCAGGGAAAGATGGCAGAGGCGGGTGAATTTATTCTTGGACCCGGAGGCCATATGGACATCTTCAGAAACACTGTCGCCATCAACAATACTGGCAAGACATCTCGGGAAATTATTAGAGGAGAAGTTCAACGAACAGGAGGGTTCGGTTTGATTGGTCATACAGATACCAATGCAGAACCTCCTCAATTTAATCTGGTGGGCAATCAGATCGAAGTATCAGATACCGCTATAAGTGTCGAGGCACAGATTGAGCTAACTCTGGCTTGCAACCATCTGCAGGCAGTCAGTCCGTGGCGACAAAAGCAAAAAAAATACAGCCTGAAAGCCATGAATCCATTACCACTGGCCGGTGAGTGCAATAACGCCCTGAGTTCAAACGTTGGCATGACAACCCTTCCACCAACACTTTGCCAGATTGTCAATATCTGGACGGCCATCAATGACTCTTCGGTTACTGCTATCAGCGGACTGACTAACCTTGAGGGTCAGTTCTACTTTGACCCATCAATCTGCCCGACAGTCACTTCACCCCCTGCTGTTATTAGCTCGACACCAGCGGGTCAAAACGACACTGATGAAATTCTCATTTTGTTTGAGTGTCAAAACGTCACTGATGATATTACCAGTTCGTCAGCGGGAAGAACCTCCGCGACGACCGCTTTGGGTATCATGACCACACTGAGCCTGTTATTCATTCAATAACCTGAACCCATTTCTCACGTTTTAAAGAGGCTGTCATAACACTATGGTTCCCATGCTCCCGGCCTGTGAACGTCTGATTTTCTTGAAATATATTCACGATATTAATGGATAGCTACAGATACGTGGACTAGGATTTCTTCTCAGGCTTTCCCGGAAGTTCTGAATATGTCGAAGCCTCATCGTAATTTGATCCGGTTGATAGCTCCTTTATTCCTGTTTCAGGCGCTGGTTCTGCAGGCTCAGACCTCGACCAGCGCACCTGCTACTTTGACGCCTCTTCCAACAGTATCGTGCGGTTCTCTTTCCGGAGAATCGATGGGGGTCATGCAACGACTACAACAGTATAATGAGCTTGTTCGTGGACGGCAGTGCGTTGTTCTCAGCGCCAAGCCCGCTGATGATTTGAGTGAGTCGATAAAACGGATACCAGAAAATACCGTTATCCTGCTGTCCTCCAGAACCACTTCTCCAACTGTGACGCCTGTAACGGGTAAAACCTCTGTAGGTTACCTGATTAGCGATAATATTTTTTTAAAGGAAGGTCAGGACATTATCGGGGCTGCTGATGATGGTTTTGAAATCGTCATCGCTCTGCATCCTGGTTTTACTGAGAGATATATGATCGGGGTTGGAGTCAGTGATGACTTCCAGTTTGGAAAAGCAAGAGACAATCACATAAAACACGTTACTTTCCGGCCAACTCAGGCAAATGCCCGCAATGCAACTTACTCTGCTATTTACGCACAATGTTATAACCGGAGACTGATTATAGAAAACAACGTATTCCACCTTCCAACCTGGGCTGCGGTTTACTTTTCTTGCCGAGAGGCCCTGGATGCATCTGCCAATAATTTGCGCCCGGGCCCAAGCATTCATTTAGCCCATAACACCTTCGTAGGTGAAACCTTGAGGGCATTAAACAACGACGTGATTCCCACGGAAGCATTATTTGTTAGTGTTCCTAACATCGAGAGACAGTCAAAACAGATCGCTATTGTTGAGAACACATTCAGGGGCAAAGTCTCTGAAGTGGCTGAGTTTACGATTGGAGCCGGAAGTAATGCAGATCTCTTCAGAAACACTATCGACATTAACAATACAGGCAGGACTCGTTCTGAAGTTCATTTAAATCGACAGTTTCGAAGAGGGGCCTTTGCTCTTTTGGGTCTCAGAAATACCAGTGCAGAACCTCCTCTCTTTAATTTTGCTGGCAACCACATCCAACTGACTTCAACCGCTATAAACATCAATAGACATCTTGCGGTGACACTGGCATGTAATCAGTTTCGGGCCGTTAATCTCTGGAATCAAATTAATAGTTACTACAGTCTGAAAGCCATTGATCCATTATCAATGGCAGATGAATGCAAAAAACTCCCAGGCTCAAATGCTACCACTCCCATGACACCCTGCCACCAGATTGTGAATACCTGGACTGCCATCACTCATTCCACAGCGACGCCTTTGAGTGGACTGGAAAACTTCGACGGTCCGATCATCTTTGACGCAGCAGTCTGCCCGACACTTCCTGCGCCGACTGCTACCCATCATAGCAGAGTGCTTAATAATACTGACGAGATCACCACTGCATCAGTCATGACAACTGCTCTGGGTTTCATGGCCACTCTGACTGTATTGTTGAATCTATAACCTGAGATTATGTGAACTGAGACGGTAGCACAGGCTTATGGCTAATTTTGAATGCAGCGTCCAGGATTCCAATAGACTATTCCAGGGAATCCTGAAAATGCTCAAGCTGCAACGTTATCTGGCTAGGTTAATCGCCCCTGTATTTCTGTTACAGGCTCTCTCTACAGAGGCTCAGACGTTTCAACCTTCAACAACATCCCCGACAGCTTCAACACCCTATCCGACGGTATCGTGCGAGTCTCTTTCAGAACAAACGATGGGGGTTCGCCAACGGCTAGACGAGTATAGTCGCCTTGTTCGCGGACGACAGTGCATTGTTATTAATGCAGACCCCACAGTAGATACTGCCAGATTGATCAACCAGATTCCTGAAAACACCGTGATACTACTCTCTTCCAGCACTCCCCAAGGAGTGCCACCTTCCCCATCCGTTAACCCTGTGACAGGTAAAACCCCGGTTAGTTACTTCATTGACAGTGAAATAATCTTAAAGGCTGGTCAGGACATTATTGGGGCTGCTGATAAGGGTTTTGAAATCGTGACCACACTTTCCACAGGTTTTAAAGAGCAGTTCATGATCAGACATGGAAACAGAAGCGACTTCCATTTTGGAGAAACGAGAGACAATCATATAAAACACATCACTTTTCAGCCATCTGAACCTGATGGCCACAGACCCATTAAAAGTATTATTCTCGCATATTGCTATAACCACAGACTGATTGTGGCCAACAACCTATTCTATCTTCCTGACTGGTACGGAGTTGAACTTGATTGCAGAAAATCTCTGGATGCATCTGCTGATGACGAGCGCACAGGCCCTGGCCTGCAGTTTGCGGATAACATGATAATAGGTGAAACTTTCAGCGCAGGACCACACAACATTACCTCCTTGTATGGGATAAATATTATTCTTCCTGCCATCTATAATCAGTCACAGAAAATCGCTATTGTTGATAACAGATTCCAAGGCAGGATGGCAGATGTGGGTAAGATTAGTCTTGGAGCCGGAACCAGTATCGATATTTTCAGAAACACGATCGACATTGACAACTCAGGCGGGACACATCTTGATCTTCGTGGTCAACAAACTCAAAAAGGTGGTTTTATTCTTACTGGCATTACAGATACTGGTGCAAAACCTCCTCGCTTTAATCTGGCAGGCAATCAGATCCGCGTAACAGACACCGCTATAAGTATTGAGGCACTGATCGCACTGGCTCTGGCTTGTAACTTCCTGCAGGCAGTCAATCCATGGCAACACGCTCAACTAAAAAACGTCACAGCCCTTAATCCAATGCCTTTGGCAGGTGAGTGCGAAAAATGCGTGAGTCCAACCGTAATTAGCGCATCAATCAGTCCACCCACATACTGTCATATTGTGAATACCTGGTCGGCCATCAACAATTCCACAGCAGCCCCTTTGAGTGGAATGACCAACTTTGTAGGTACGTTCTTCTTTGACTTTACACACCACTGCCCGACAGTCATTAGTATCTGCCCGACAGTGACCATTATTGTTACGAAGTCCAGCTCCGACAGGATCTCCACTGTATCATCTGTAGATGCAACGACCATAAGCACTGCTCTGGGTGTCATGGCCTCCCTGGCTGTGTTGTTGAATTTATAACCAGTTAGCTAAGGAACGGGCTCTATGAGTGGCTCAGGAGTCAGAACCGGAATTCTGGGAAAAAGCACTTAACCCTCTTAATCAGTGGTTGCCGACAGGCAATCCACTGGATTTTTCGGGTAGGCGACTTGGTTATTTCATGAGGTGACTCAAAATAATGGAGAGAAGGAGACGGCATAGTCCACCTGTTTCCTCGCAACATCTTATTCGTATTAATGGATAAGTAGAAATGCAGCGACTAGGCTTCCTATCTAGGGGCCTGACCGGGAGTTCTGAACATGATCAAACTGCAATGTTATTTAGCCCGTTTAATCACTCCTATACTCCTCCTACAGGCTCTGAGCTTACAGGCTCAATCTACAAGCGTAAGCCCCTCTACTCAGCCCCCCCTCTCTACAGAATTGTGCGAACATCTTTCACCCCAGTCAATGGGGGTTGACAGGCAAATAAGCCTTTATAGCGATCTTATTTACAATCGACAGTGCATTATTCTAAAAGCCAATCCGACAGAGAATCTAAACAAGTTGGTAGAACGGATTCCTGAGAACACCGTCATCCTGCTCTCCTCGGAAACCGTCCCTACCCCCAGTACCCCCAGCCTTGTCACTTCCTCTGTCTCAGCCTCTGCCTCTGTCTCTGTCTATGCCCCTACTCCTGCTAACATCTCTTTCCCTGCTGGCGCTTCCGTCAATACGAATACGACCTCTAACCCGGTAGTTCAGTCAAACAGCACGACAGTGATGCCTTCTTCATCCGCAAGCCCTGTGCCAGTGAAAACCACGGTCGAGTACTTTATCGACGACGAGATTCGTTTGAAAGACGGCCAGGACATCATAGGAGCTGCTGATGAAGGTTATGAAATTATTATCAGGGATCGGCCAGGATATATGGTCAGGTACATGGTCAGGGTTGGAGCTCCCGATAACTTCCGGTTTGGAGAAAGAAGAAGCAGTAATATACGACACGTTACTTTCAGTCCAACTCGAGAGAATAACTTTCCATCAGTTGAGTCCATTATTTACGCAGAATGCTACAACCGGCGACTGATTTTAGAAGAGAACGTATTTCATATTCCCAGCCGGGCCGCAGTTAACCTTGACTGCAAGGAACCTCTGAATTTATCGGTCTTTTATTGGCACCGAGGTCCGGGTTTGGAGTTCGCCAACAACACGATCATTGGTAAAAAGTACACTACGCTTCAAAGTCGTCTGATTGCTGATGTTATTCCTGACCAGGGAATACTCATTAATCTTCCTGCCATCAGGAACAGGTCAGGTCTGTTAGCTGTTATTGGGAATACATTCCAGGGCGATATGGCGGAGGCGGGAGAGTTCAGACTGGGTCCCAAAGCCAGCATGGATGTCTTCAAAAACACGGTAGACATTTCCAATCATGGTATTACAAATCTCGACCCTGTTCGCAAAGGCGGATTCGTTTTTGTAGGAACCACAGAAAACGAAACAAGATTTCCTCTTTTTTACCTGATTGGCAATCAGATCAAAACAACACAGACCGCTTTAACCATCAGTGGACAAGTTGCTCTGAACCTGGTTTGTAACCACCTGCGGGCAATCAGACCCTGGTGGCAGCCGCTGGAACGGTTCAGTTTGATAGCAGCCCACATAACGCTGGATGACATGACTAAACAAAGATTGTGCGAAAAAGTCATGAGTTCACCTGATGTCTGGCCAATTCCCACTCAAACAACCGTGAATATCTGGACCGCCATAAATGATTCCCCAGCCACTGCCTGCACCGGACTGGTCAACCTCTTGGGTCAGTTCTACTTTGCCACGGAAGTCTGCCAGAAAGTCAATACATTCTCTGGTTTCATTGCGGGTAGTAATGCGTTCCTCGATGCATCGAATATAAGCACAGTTGTGACCACCAACTCATCAAGCACAACATCACTCTCCAATTCATCAAATACAATATCACTCCCCACTCCATCAAGTATAAATACGACAGTTGTTCCCACTTCATCAGCGCGTAAAGCCGCAGTGACTTCTGCTATAGGCGTAATAACCACTCTGGCTATATTGTCATCTCTATGACTCTTAACCTCTCCGGCTTGAAAAGGCCTTGGCAAAACTCCGGTTCCCATACATCGGCGTGGGAACCTGAAAGGTATATCCAGCGCACTGCGAACCGATCATTCTTCGGCCCATAGTGTTCAGGAAGTGCAAGCAGCCTGTCGGACTTATGCGTCCGTAGCGAGGATTGCAAGAAATTGAGGATAAAAATTTCTGCTTCTGAGGA
>NZ_JAHHPR010000785.1:0-7340 GCF_024606255.1 Endozoicomonas sp. SESOKO3 | reverse complement strand
CCGAAAACGAAAGCTTGATGATGCAAAGTCAAGTGATTGATTTTGCTTGTCACAGGCTCAGGAGGGAAAGGTACTGCACATGTCCGGGCATGATCTGAAGTGCAATGTTCACGTCCGTATTTCAATCACCTGCGGCGGGTTAACCGATGACAAAATGACATGGAAGGAAATCTTCTTCAACAAGCAGTTCTTAATGCTCATGTAGCACTATGAAATCATCAACCCTCGTTAAGGTGCTAATTAAGTGAACAGCGTTGTTTTCATACCGGGTCGTTAAAGCTCAGCAGTTCTTCAGGAAGGTGCTGAATATAGTCTGCTTCGGTTGGAGGCATCTGTAGGTAAAAACCCTTTTCCTGAAGCTCGGACATCACTTTTTCAATGTCAGCCCTGGCCAGTTTGCGCTCGGGTGTCAGCAGAATATCCATTACATGAACGGCTTTACCGAAGGCCTGATGAAGCGCTTCGGGTATTTTCTCCAGCTGGTTGCGTTTGTCAACGTAGAGGTACATTTCGTTGTGTTTGCTACTTTTGAAAATGGAGGCAAGGACTTTAGACATAATATCAATACCATCTTGAAGATGCTCAGGACCAGAAGAGTAACAGGTACTTGTATCCTGTGTTATCTCTGGTCTTCTTTGTACTCTTTCAGTGCCAGAATTAAGGGCTCGGCAATTACCTGCTGTCGCCAGCCCTTAATGCTCTCTGGTATCGAAAAACGGCCACTGCTCTGCCACTGACGTAAGA
The DNA here is from genome assembly GCF_024606255.1 of Endozoicomonas sp. SESOKO3. Taxonomy (NCBI): domain Bacteria; kingdom Pseudomonadati; phylum Pseudomonadota; class Gammaproteobacteria; order Oceanospirillales; family Endozoicomonadaceae; genus Endozoicomonas; species Endozoicomonas sp. SESOKO3. Next base: position 6,596 of record NZ_JAHHPR010000785.1, on the reverse strand, counting down.
GAGCGTTGGACATTTTGCCCGGGAATAACAACTCTACAGGCATATCCAGCTCATCCGATTTGTGATGCACCCAGGCCTTGATCAGTTTGTTATAGTTTCTGGCGGCTTTGGGCAGAGGAGCAGGGAGTTGATCCGGATAGTCAGCTTCCGGGCTGTCTTTGGCTTGTCTGACCAGATTCAGAATAACCTCGCCGTATTTTCTCAGGGTCTTGGGTTTCATATCCTGAATGGAAGAGAGTGAACGCATATTGTCTGGCATATAACGGGCAATTGGCCACAGGCATCCCTTGGGGATGATCCGGTTGCGTGGTGTATTACTCTTTCGGGCTTCCATTTCACGGTATTCACAGATGTTTTGTAAAACCGCCAGCTGTTGAGGCCGCAATTGCCAGGCACGCTTGACATCTTTCCAGATTTCGTTGGGGATAGGGAACAATGGCGAAGTGAGTAAGGCATCACAATCCTCTTTGAGCCATTGCAACTGAGGCTTGCCTTCCAGTTTTTCGAGTAATAGCTCGTACGCTTCCAGCAGATGCACGACATCAAGTGTGGCATAGCTGATCTGGGCTTCAGTCAGTGGACGCTGAAGCCAGTCTGAACGAGTAGCATCCTTTGGGAGGTCAACTTTCAGAAGCGTTTTCAGCAGATTCTGATAGCTTAATGAATGTCCCAGCCCTGCATAGGCTGCAGCAAGCTGTGTATCCAGCAATGCAACAGGTAGGCAACCGGTCAGAATATTGAAAACTTCGAGATCTTCACCGCAGGCGTGAAGGACTTTGACAACAGATTCAGATTGCAGAACCCGGCCAAAGGAACTCCAGTCCTGAATGCTGAGCGGGTCAATCAGGAAAACCTTATCACGGGTACCCACCTGAATAAGTCCGGGAATAGGGTAAAAGGTATCGGTTCGAATAAACTCGGTATCCAGTGCGATGGCATCCAGCTGAAGCCACCTTTGGCAATAGTGGTCAAGGCTTTCGCTGTTGAGAACCCAGATGGGATCAGAATGTTCAATAGGCATATAAGCAGCTGGATTAGAAATAAAAGCTTATTATAAAGAGCTTGTCTCTGAAGCCAAAGTAATATTCTCCGGTCTCTGGTTTAGAAAAGAGGTTGTTGCCGATGGCAACCAAGCGTCTTAAAACAGATCCTCTGCATGGGAGAGCTGGAAAGGTTCCCGGAACCCGAGGGCTGATCCCGCCTTTGCTCTCTGCGTTAATGGCTGACAAGCGAAGTGCAGCAGTGCTTTCATAGTAAAATCCTGTTCTTGTCTGGAGCTGTTGCGGTTTTGTTTTTCAGAAAAAAAGGCCCGCGTCAGCGAGCCTTTTAAAGCAAGAAATCTCATCAGCGATGGGATTGCAGAGACTGAATTCGATCTTCAAGCGGAGGGTGGCTTGAGAACAGGGCGGCTAATCCACCCTGGCCATTCTTGCGAATACCGAAGGCCGTCATGGTGGCAGGCATTGCACTAGGGGCGTCGTATTCAGCTCTCAGTCTCTCCAGGGCGGCAATCATATCGCCACGACCTGCCAGCTCGGCACCTGCTTCATCGGCACGAAATTCACGTTTACGAGAGAACCACATCACAATAGCGCTGGCGGCAATACCCAGCACGATCTCGGCAATAAAACTTACGACGTAGAAGCCGATACCCGGGCCACTGCTTTCTTCGTCACGACGGAGGAAGCTGTCCACGGCGTAGCCGATGATGCGGGCGAAGAACATCACAAAGGTGTTCACAACTCCCTGAATCAGTGCCAGCGTCACCATGTCACCGTTGGCAACGTGACCGATTTCGTGACCGATTACGGCTCTTGCTTCTCTTGGGCTGAAGCGATCGAGCAGGCCCTGGCTCACGGCAACCAGTGAGGCGTTTTTGTTCCAGCCGGTGGCAAAAGCATTGGCTTCCGGAGAGGGGAAAATCCCCACGTCCGGCATGCCAATGCCGGCTTTTTCAGAGAGTTCCTTAACCGTATCCAGTAACCAGCGCTCTTGGGCCGTACGGGGTTGATCGATAATCTGGGTGCCTGTGCCCATCTTGGCCATGGTTTTGGAAAGGAGCAGGGAAACCAATGAACCGGCAAAACCGAAAACTGCACAGAAAGCCAGCAGCGACTTCATATCGAGTCCCTGGGCTGTGATGTAGCTACCCACGCCAAGGATGTTAAGAGTGATACTGGCGACTGCGATGACAGCAAGGTTGGTTAATAGAAATAGCAGAATTCTTTTCATTACCGAATGGTTACCTTTTCTGGTTGGACACTGGGAATATGGAGGCGCAGAGTTCGGATTTCAATCCTCATTCAGCCATTTTACAGTTGTTTACAGTTCATCAGGCTTTATCAGTAAAAAATTGCTGGCAGAGCTGGTTTAGCTGGTGTGTACTCCCGGATTTTAATGTTTCACGAAACTGCCAGCCCAGAGTCCCCTTTTTCATAAGAATCGGTTCTGGCAGGTCTTCAAGTTCGGTCGTCAGGCTTGGCATACTGAGCCTGAGGAAACTTTTTTCGGTCAGAACCACCTGATCCAGCCCTTGCATTCGAACTCTCTCGGCATAGTGTATATAACCTTCCCGTGCCAGCCAGAGAAAACTGTCAAAACAGGCTTGATGCCGTTTTCCGGGCAATCCGAATTCATCCACTGGCTCGGGGGAAATAATGTCGTCGACGTACAGAGAGGTCTGTCTTGGGAAGACATTATAGAGATGTACCAGGGTCTTGGCACAGTCATGAAAAAAATCGTCGATGTGAATGTCAGCCATGTTCAGAATGTTGGTTTCCAGAATCCTGTGATCAGTATCATATGGGCCGTTGTGTAACGGCCAGGGTTGACTGAACACTCTTTATTATTGTTTGTACCTACTAAGGAATCGTTCAAGTTTATCGCCCACCATCTCCAGATCTTCAACTCTGGGCAGGGTAATAATCCTGAGATGGTCCGGGTTCGGCCAGTTGAAGGCGCGACCCTGCACCAGCAGGATTTTTTCCTGAATCAGCAAGTCCAGTACCAGCCGTTCATCGTCGTGAATCGGATATTTTTTCGGGTCCAGTTTCGGGAACACATAAAGGGCTCCCCTGGGTTTTACGCAGCTGACGCCGGGTATCTGATTCAGGCGCTCATAGATCACATCTCTCTGTGCCAGAAGTCTGCCGCCGGGAAGTATGAGGTCATTGATGCTCTGGTAACCCCCCAGTGCTGTTTGAATAGCGTGCTGGGCAGGAACGTTCGAGCACAGGCGCATGGAGGCCAGCATCTCCAGGCCTTCCAGATAATCTCTGGCTTTATGTTTGGGACCGCTGGCGACCATCCAGCCAGAACGAAAGCCGGCTGCACGATAAGACTTGGAGAGCCCGTTGAATGAAATCATGAACACATCATCCGCCAGAGAAGCCATGGCCGTGTGCTCTGTCCCGTCAAAGAGAATCTTGTCATAGATCTCGTCAGCAAAAACAATCAGGCTGTGCTGGCGGGCAATCTTGATGATTTCCTGCAGCAGCTCAGGTGGGTAAACGGCACCCGTAGGATTGTTAGGGTTGATGACAACAATGCCCCGGGTCTTGGCGGTGATTTTACTGCGAATATCATTCAGGTCCGGATACCAGTCAGATTGCTCGTCACAGAGGTAGTGAACTGCTCTGCCTCCTGAAAGGTTGGCAGCTGCAGTCCAGAGGGGGTAGTCCGGTGCCGGGATCAGAATTTCATCACCGTTATTCAGCAAGCCCTGCATGGCCATGACGACCAGTTCGCTGACGCCATTACCGATAAAAATGTCTTCCAGCTCGACACCGGGAAAACCTTTCTGCTGACAGTAGTGCATCACAGCCTTGCGCGCCGAAAACAAACCTTTGGAGTCGGTATAGCCCTGGGAGTTGGGAAGGTTGAGAATGACATCCTGAATAATCTCTTCAGGTGCATCAAAGCCGAAAGGTGCAGGGTTGCCGGTGTTGAGTTTCAGAACACGTTGGCCTTCCTCTTCCAGTCTTCTGGCTTCGCGCAATACCGGACCACGTATTTCGTAGCAGACGTTTTCCAGTTTCAGGGACTTCTCAATATCCTTCATGGTTTTTTTCCTGTGGCCGATGAAAGGCCGATTGTCTTTTTGTATTCTGTTATCCGGGGCAGCCTGAGTATTGTTCCATCAATGAGTGGTGTCAGTGCCTTGATTGTTATGGGTCAGGTCATATGATTCTCCGGAACATCATCAACCTGACTATAAATAGACAAGAGCGGGTAAAAAATGTTCTCTCTGGCAGGCATTATGATCGCTTTAAGGCAACAGTGCACGGCTTAAACCCGGATATTTCCGTTATGGAAGCTGGAGTTGGTATGAAAGTTGAAAAAACCGATGCCCAATGGCAGGAAGAGCTGACCGAAGAGCAGTATCACGTCTGTCGGCAGAAGGGTACTGAGCGACCTTTTTCTGGTGAATACGTTCATTTTGATGGTGAAGGTCGTTATAGCTGTGTCTGTTGTGATCAAATATTGTTCGAATCCACTACTAAATTTGATGCAGGTTGTGGTTGGCCCAGCTTCTGGGAAGTAGTGGATAAAGAGGCGGTAAAATACATTGAAGACAAAAGTCTGGGTATGGACCGGATAGAAGTGGTGTGCTCTGCCTGCAACGCGCATCTGGGGCATGTATTCCCAGACGGGCCTGAGCCCACAGGGTTGAGATACTGTATGAATTCGGTCGCTCTTCAGTTCAAAAAGGACAACTGAATTGTCCAGAACCCAGTGCACACCAGAGGTTTTGAGCTCTTACACAAAATCTCCGGGTCGGAGCCGGAGCTAATCTGCCTCTTCGGGGTCGTAACCTTCCAGCTCCCCCTGATCTTCCATTTCATCAAGGTCCGGTTCATCGGGAGCCGGTTCCGGAATCCCTGAATCATCATCTTCATTTATGAACTGTTCAGTGAAAGGTTGATCGCCGTCCTCCTCTGCATCACTCCAGTCTGCATGGTTCACAGTGGCAAAGCCCAACGCCAGTAATATGGCCATGAACGAGGCCGCCGGAACAGCAGAAGAGTAGAGTTTTCTGACAGATATACACTTTAATAGCTCTGGCTTCCCGAGGGCATAGAGAGTGTCAGTCAGCCAGTTAAGTGTCTCTTTTTCTGAGTTTATCTGAGAGTTATTCATTCGAACTGTTTTTTCACGCAAGGAATACATTCATTCATACCTTCTGATAAGGGTTAATCGGTAGCCTGATCAAAAGAAAGCTGTATGAATCCCTCTCCATACTGGCTTCTTTTGGGTGGCGATGATGGGGGGACCTATTGGTCCCTGATATCAAAGTTCGCCGTGGGTATTCTTATAGTTATTACCCGGAGCTTCATCAAGATCGAAGGCCTCAAGACCAGCCTGTGTTGGTTTCATGGCCGTGGATAGAAAGCTTGATTGAGGCGTATTTCTCTTATCATGAACATGTTGTCATTCGAAGAAGGTACCCAGGGTGTAAGAGTAAGGAATACTTTCTGTATGGGAGAATGACCATTTAGGCACATTGTCCCTGAAGTATTTCTCCCAGCCATGCTTATACATCTTCATGGTCTGATCACGTCGTTCACGGAACTGCTGATAATGCTCGTTCCGCGTCCAGCCGAACATCACGTTGTCTGCTTTAACACGGTTGGCATACTCTTCATTTGTTTCATTGAAGCGCTGAGGCGTGGCAATGGCAGTACGTTTCACATAGTCAGCTTCCGTTTCACCCGTGCCTCGCCAGCGATTGATCTTGTCAAGGCTTCGACCCAGGGGGCCACCCAGCCATTGGGTGAGCATCTTATTGTCGCTCATAAAGAAGTCGAAAGTGAGACTCGACGCCAGAGCGAACCCGAAGGTTTGAGCATAGGTAAACCCGGATATCAGACCCTGGGCGTATGCTCCGGCCGTGGCTACCGGGCCCAGCACCAGACCGGCTGTGGCTGAGGCCAGGGTTTTCACTTTTTCGGGGGTGATCCTGTGCAGCAGCGGTATCTGAACCCCTTGTCCGGAACCCATGGATTTGACTATTTCGGGCACCAGACGAAAAATGCTGCGATACATCTGAGGATTGGCATGGCACTGTCTGGCAAACAGCATAGAGCCGGTTCTCAGCAGAATGACTGAGGAAGCGGCCTTGCCCAATGGCATGGCCAGCCCACCCACTTCGGAGATTTTTTCAATTCCGCTGTGGTAGGCATATTGGTCGGTTCGGTCAAGATCAACGCCAAAGCGTTCCAGCCAGTGCTGGAAAGGTGTCAGCATCCTGTGCGTGTAATCACCCCTGTTGGTCAGGTCCAGAAGGTAAAGGAACGCAATATTTGAGAGGGAAGTTTTGGCAGCCTCCAGGGCGGTCCGGGTCACCAGTAGAGGTTTGTAGCTGGAGTAGTACCAGGTGACCGCCTGTACCAGAAAAGCTGAAGGTTTGATCCAGTAATCATGCAGCTGTCGCTCAACTGCTGCGGCATGAACCTGCATCAATGTGTCATGGATAGCCTGGATCAGGTCTGATTCAGACAGGCCAGCCGCATTGGCATAAGGTGCCAGGGTATCCTGAACGTTGGCCAGAAATGCTGCCGTCCTGCGGCCATTTTCAAAGGCAATATCATCAAGCA
>NZ_JAHHPR010000784.1:0-9577 GCF_024606255.1 Endozoicomonas sp. SESOKO3 | reverse complement strand
GACCAATTTATTGCAACCGCAGTAGGACAGCCTTAAGTCCGACAGGCTGCTAGAGCAAAGGACTTAACAGCTGAAATAAACTTTCAAGAAATCTTCTGTTGACAGACCTCTGACTCCACAAAGACAAGCGAACACGCTCAGAACTCTGCATATACTGATCCAGAAGCGTCGCCATGGTTTGGCTGAAAGCTCTGTCATAGATGATCATGGTCACTTCATAATTCAGCCAGACACTGCGCATATCCAGATTGACTGTACCAAACAAAATGGTGGATCGATCGACCAGAACGCACTTGGTATGCAGTAACCCTCCCTTGAACTGCAATATTTTTATCCCTGCATTTAACAAGTCTTCATAGTAGGAACGACTGGCATGGTGAACCATCCTGGAGTCATTTTTGTGGGGAACCAGCAATTGAACGTCCACCCCTCTCATGGCTGCTGACTTCAGGGCGGTCAGCAATGATTCGTCGGGAACAAAATAAGGCGTGGATATCAGCAGCTCTTCTTTGCTTTCATAAATCGCTGTCAGCAAAACCTGATGAAGCCTTTCCCGATCGATACCCGGTCCTGATGGCAACACATGAACATCAGCACCGGCATAACTGTCCAGACAAGATGGTGGAAACTCGTAAGTGGCATTAAACGACGAATGCTTCTCACCCGTTTCAAGCGCTTTATCCCAATGAGCAATAACCGCCATAACGTGGGCAGGAATACCCTCTACCCTTACCATCGCATCTATCCATTGCCCGACATTGGCTCTCTGACGAAAGTGAACCGGATCGACCAGATTAAAGCTGCCACTCCAGGCGATCTCATCGTCAATCACGAGAATTTTGCGATGGTTGCGGATATCAACCCGTTCAAAGAGCATCCTCAAAAGGCCAACCGGCATGGAGCCTGTCACACTGATGCCTTCCAGACGGAAACGTCTTGCCCACTCACCGCGAAGAAACTGTCGGCTACCCACCGCATCAAGTATTACCATGCAGTCAACGCCACGTCGTGAGGCTCTGATCAGGGCCTCTGCCAAAACCTTGATTCGCCCCTTGGGCTCACAGATATAGAACTCCAGAACAATGCTGTGCCTGGCTTTCTCTATATCCTGTAACAGGCCATGAAGGATCGCATCGGTTTCATGAAACAACTGAAGCTTGCTGCAGGGCAACACCGGAATGCCCAAAGTCTGCTCCGCCAGCTTGTAGATCCCCGTGTGAGGGGTATTGGAGGGACACTCGAGCTGCCTCTGGGTGATCACTCTCGACAGGTGACTGGACCACTGTTCATAGTCGGGATAGAGGCTTTCCAGACGTCGGTGCCTTCTTTTTCCAAGACGTCTTGAGCCAAACAAAAGGTAAAAGAAGAAACCGGCTATCGGCAGAATGAACAGCAACAATATCCAGGCCAGTGTCACACCTACTGGCCTGCGCTGCATAATGATGTGTATTCCAAAGGCTATGATCAGGGCAAGATAGATTCCCCCGAACAATGCACTGAGCCAACTGCTGTCCATTCAAATACTCGGGCGACGTTATTCTTGCCAAAACCAGTTATGAGACTCCGGGACGAGGAGCCTGTCGGACTATCTATAATAACGTTAATCTGTCACTTGCGCAGAAAAACCTTTTAAAACAGCAAGTGTCCGTAATCATCCCACATGAGCTTGCCGGTCATAACCAGTGAAATAATGACGATCATGGGACGAATAATCTGCTGACCACGCTTCACAACCATTCTTGATCCCAGTCGGGCACCGATGAACTGGCCAACCAGCATGATTCCCCCTACAGCCCAGACAACCTGACCACCCAATATAAAGAACAGCAGGGAGGCTACATTACTGGTACAGTTCAGAACCTTGGTGTGAGCCGTTGCCATGACCAGGGAATAACCAAGGAGACTGACGAAGGCTATGGCGAAGAAAGAGCCCGTACCCGGCCCAAAGAAGCCATCATAAAAGCCAATCCCCAGCCCTGCTGTGCAGGCAAAAGCCGTCAGGCTCATTCTGGCAGTAGCAGCCCCGGCAATTCGGGCACTGGGGGAAATAATGAAGTAAGCAGCTATACCCAACAACAGGAAGGGAATGGTCTGCCTCAACACCGAAGCATCAATCATCTGCACCAGAATCGCGCCTGCAGCGCTGCCAACAAAGGTCATGAAAATGGCGAAGCGCATTTCCCTGAGATTCACCAGACCTCTTCGAACAAAATAGACACTGGCAGAGAAAGAGCCGCCTGTGGACTGTAATTTGTTAGTCGCCAGAGCCTGTGCCGGGGAAAGCCCCACCGCCAGAAGTGCAGGAACTGTAATCAATCCGCCACCGCCCGCAACAGAATCAACAAAACCAGCCAGAACCGCAACAAGAAACAGCAAAAGCCCCCAATCAAGGGTGAGTACAAAATCCAAAACAGGCCTCAACTTTATGGAGTGTCAGGTTAGTAATCTCTCAGAAACTAACGCAAATGTTTATTCTTTAATGACGAAATTTGTTTTTTCACGGAATTATCTTGATGTTTTGGGTCTTCGACTATTTGCAATGACAACAGATGGACACTCAGACACATCACTTCATGTTCAATGTGACATACGATAACCCAAATAAATCAGACCACCCAGCTCAAAACAAGTTGGGCATAATTTAAACCGGTAAACATTGATACTCTCTGAAAACACCAAAAACGAAAAAGCCCGACGGGTTTTAGTCGGGCTTTAGAAAGATGGCTGGGGTGGAGGGATTCGAACCCCCGCATGGCAGGATCAAAACCTGCTGCCTTACCGCTTGGCGACACCCCAGTAAATACGAAATGTTTTATCGGGTGAGGACATTCCGTGGACACTCTCGACCCTACGTTAACAGTCGCCTACACGCAAACTGCTCAATAATGGTAGCTAGGGGCAGACTCGAACTGCCGACCCCAGCATTATGAGTGCTGTGCTCTAACCAACTGAGCTACCTAGCCGCCGAAAGATGGTGCGCATTGTCAGGATTTAACACTGTCCTGTCAACTGTTTAAGCGGCTTTTTTGGGCACCTTCAGAAAACCCCTATCGCTGTTTCGTATTTTTAAAGACACTGAATTTTGCCTTATTCAAAATCCTTTCATTTTCTCGAAACGCACGGTCAGCGCATCCATTCACACCTGTCTGAATAAGATCAATGTCAATAGCAACATTCAATAGCTCTTTCCAGAACGTTATATGCTGACAACACCCGATATAAAAGACAGGGCTAACTGAACAAGCCGCCCCGCTTGAATCAGACGTTGAAACGAAAATGCATCACATCGCCATCTTTAACGATATAGTCCTTGCCTTCAACTCTCAAACGACCGGCTTCCTTGGCACCCTGCTCACCGTTGTACTGAACGAACTCATCATAAGCCGTCACTTCAGCACGAATAAATCCACGCTCAAAGTCAGTGTGGATCACACCTGCGGCCTGAGGTGCCGTGGCACCGATCTTCACGGTCCAGGCGCGAACCTCTTTAACTCCCGCAGTGAAGTAAGTCTGCAGTCCAAGCAGTTCATAACCACCACGAATCACACGATCCAGGCCCGGCTCTTCCATACCCAGATCGGCCAGAAATTCATCCCGCTCTTCGTCTTCGAGTTCAGCGATCTCAGCTTCCAGCTTGTTGCAGACAGTCACTACAACGGAACCCTCGCTCTGAGCAATGTCACGGACAACATCAAGGTAAGGATTATCTTCAAAGCCATCTTCATCGACGTTGGCAATGTACATGGTGGGTTTCGTAGTAAGAAGATGGAAGGTTTTAGTCAGCTTTTGCTCTTCGTCAGTCATATCCAGAGAACGAACAGGACGACCCTCTTCCAGATGAGGAACAATTCTTTCCAGCAGGGCTTTCTGGGCTTTTGCATCCTTGTCGCCACTCTTGGCTACACGGGTTACACGCTGCAGCTGCTTTTCACAACTTTCCAGGTCGGCCATGGCCAGCTCGATATTGATAATGCCAATATCCGCCGCCGGATCGATCTTGTTGGCCACATGGATAACGTTGTCATTCTCAAAGCAACGAACCACGTGGGCAATAGCATCTGTCTCACGAATATTAGCCAGGAATTTGTTGCCCAAACCTTCACCCTTGGAGGCACCTTCTACCAGGCCAGCAATATCGACAAATTCCATAGTAGTGGGCAACACACGCTCAGGCTTAACAATTTCAGCCAGCCTGTTCAGACGAGGATCGGGCATAGCCACGACACCCGAATTTGGTTCAATAGTACAGAAAGGAAAGTTTTCTGCATCAATCCCTGCCTTGGTCAAAGCATTGAACAGTGTTGATTTGCCGACGTTGGGCAGACCAACGATGCCACATTTAAAGCCCATAAAAAGTTACCAGGGGAAATTCAAAAAATTTGGGGAACGATTATAAAGCCCGACCTGAATTGACACCAGTATTATGCCTGACTGTTGCTCCCGGATTTATACTAACCCAAACTAACGAGATTCCTACGTCAGCATAACAGCAGCTGGCATGCAGACAATCTCACAGAAAGCTTTGAAAAAATAACCAGAGCCATGAATCCAAATCACAGTTTCTGCAGTATAGGTATGCAATAGCAGACGGGAATCTCGCTCTTTCGTTCACATCAGCCAAATCTAAATCAAAGAATAATGATGGGCCACGAGCTTAATCTGATACAAAAGACAACATTAATACTTGTGTGCAAGAAACCAACCTTACGTCAGGGAAAACAGCGTCTCGCTGCTGACATAGGGACTGAAGAGGCTCTGACTGTTGCTCAACACCTGCTTGCTTGCGCGCTGGAAGATTTATCAGAGTGGCCAGGCCAAAAGGTAATTGCCCCCTCTCATGAAAGCGACTGTGTCTGGGCCAGTCAGCTTCTGGAAGACGAGCACGCCCTGATAGTACCCCAAGGCTCAGGTAACCTCGGTGCGAGACTGAATCACATCGACAATGAACTGAGACGCCAGGGAAAAGAAAGCCTCATCTATATCGGCAGTGACTCTCCGACACTCAGCTTCAGGCACCTCTCGGACGCAGCACAAAGACTCAAGACATACGACACAGTATTCAGCAAGGCCAGTGATGGCGGTGTCACCATCATGGCAAACCGAACTCATTGGCCTGACCTTTCAAACCTGCCCTGGAGCACAGAATCTCTGGAAGCTTCACTGGCCAAACTTTGTCGTCAATCATGCTTATCCGTCGGCTATGCTCTTTCTGGTCAGGATGTTGATCATTCAGAGGATTTGCTCGGAGTTTTCCCCGAACTGAATAGTGACAACCGACCTGCCCGAAGGGCACTGGCAAAACACATTAGAACTGTTTTCAAACAAGGAGACACCCCTCATGCATGAAACAGTACAGAATTACTATGGCAAGACCCTTCAGGGCAGCAACGACCTCCAGACCAATGCCTGCTGCACAGATACAGCCATGCCAGGCCATCTGAAAAGCGCTCTTGCCAACATACATGACGAGGTTCTGAGCCATTATTACGGCTGCGGACTGGTCTGCCCTGAGCAACTACAGGGCGCCAGAATACTGGATCTTGGCTCCGGATCGGGTCGTGACTGTTATGCTCTGGCTCAGATGGTAGGAGAGCAGGGTTATGTCGTCGGTGTCGACATGACAGACGAACAGCTTGCCATAGCCAACCGACATGTCGAATACCACCGGGAAAAATTCGGCTATTCAAAAGCCAACACAGAGTTCCTTAAAGGCTATATTGAGAAGCTGGATCAACTGAGCCTTGAAGAAAACAGCTTCGACATGATCATTTCAAACTGCGTAATCAACCTTTCTCCGGACAAGGAAGCGGTACTCAGGGAAGCCTGGCGTCTGCTAAAATCAGGCGGCGAACTCTACTTCTCTGACGTCTATTCTGATCGCCGCATTCCCGCTGAACTGGTTAATGATCCGGTTCTTTATGGAGAATGTCTGAGTGGCGCTCTTTATTGGAATGACTTTTTGAATCTGGCTAAAAAGGCCGGTTTCACGGATCCCAGGCTTGTGGAAGACAAGCCTGTCACCATCAATAATAGTGAGATAGAAGCCAGAGTAGGTAACATCCGGTTTTTCTCTGCGACTTATCGATTGTTCAAACTACCAGAACTGGAAAGTCATTGTGAGGATTATGGGCAGGCTGTGATCTATAAAGGCACGATTGATCACCACCCCGACACCTTCTATCTGGATGGACATCATCCCATTACCCAAGGCAAGGTTTTCCCGGTTTGCGGCAACACCTGGAGAATGTTGCACGACACAAGATTCCGTGAACACTTTGAATTCATTGGCAACTTCAGCACCCACTATGGCATTTTTGATGACTGCGGAATTTCATTGCCCTTCTCATCTTCGACCAATGAGAACACAGGAAGTAATGGATCATGCTGCTAACCGATACACCTCCAAACGCTAAAAGCCAGAATTGGCACTTTACGCCTGATGGCAGCCCCAGAGGCTATATCAAACCCCATCAATTGAAAGAGCTTTGGTTTCATACCGGAACCCGCTGCAATCTTTCCTGTAGCTTTTGTCTGGAAGGTTCAAGTCCGGCCAGCAAGAGGCTGGATGCCCCCACTCTCAAAGAAGTAAAACCATATATTGATGAAGCACTTGAGCTGGGTGTTGAACAGTTCTCACTTACCGGAGGTGAGCCTTTTGTCATCAAAGACATTATCCGGATTCTGGACTACGCCTCTCAGCATCGCCCCTGCCTGGTTCTGACCAACGGCACAACACCCATGATCAAAAGGCTCGATGAACTGGCCCGTTTGAGTGATAACCCTTACTCCATTTCCCTGAGAGTCAGCCTGGACCATCCAAACGCTGAACAGCATGACGCAGGACGAGGTAAAGACAGTTTTGCCACCGCTCTTTCAGGACTGAAATTACTCCATGAAAAGGGCTTTAACGTATCAGTCGCCAGACATATGGAAGCAGACGAAAACACTGCAGAGGTTGAGCAGGCCTTCAGGGATCTTTTTGAACTGAACGGTTTGCCGGTCAATATGAAACAAGTGGCCTTTCCGGATTTCCTGCCACCCGGTTCTTTACCGGATGTCCCCCATGTCAGCACAGACTGTATGACCCGCTACCAGACAGAAGAGAGTCGTCGTCAATTTATGTGCGCGTTTTCCAAAATGATGGTCAAACAGAATGGGCAGATGCAGGTTTATGCCTGCACACTGGTGGATGACGATAGCGAGTACAACCTGGGGAAAAATTTACGAACGAGCCTGACTCAAACCATCAGTATGAAACACCACCGCTGTTACAGCTGTTTTGCTTTCGGTTCTTCCTGCAGCGAACTCTAATCATCAATACATCAAAAGGAATTTATGATGGATAAAACCCGGATACTGTTCCTCTGCACAGGTAACTCCTGCCGCAGCCAGATGGCGGAAGGCTGGGCCAGAAACCTGCTCCCTTCAGGCTATGAGACCTTCTCCGCTGGACTGGAAGCCCACGGGCTCAATCCATCCGCAGTCAGGGTCATGCAGGAAGCGGGCATTGATATCAGCCAACAGCTGTCGCAGACCCTTGAAGATCTGAATCAGAAACATTTCGACTTTATTATCACCGTTTGTGATCACGCCCATAAAACCTGCCCAACGCCCAAAGAGGGGCAGATCATACTCAAACGTTTCGATGACCCTCCCCGACTGGCTAAATCGGTGAAAACAGAAGAAGAATCGTTGGCAATTTACCGTCGTGTAAGAGACGAGATCAGAGTGTGGGTAAATCAGCTTCCCGACCAGATCCAACAGTTGTCTGATTAATTCACCACAATGAAAAGGAAACATTATGCTGGCAGTGATTGGCGGAACAGGCATCTATAAACTCGATGGACTTGAGGTATTGAATGAGCAGAAGATTGAAACACCTTACGGCTCTCATTCAGGTACAATAACGACAGGTCTTTTTAATCAACAAAAGCTGTTGTTCTTGCCCAGACATGGAAGTGGCCACGAACTCTTGCCCCATGAAGTCAATTATCGAGCCAATATCTGGGCATTAAAAAGTCTGGGGGCGACTCGGGTAATAGGCCTTTCTGCGGTGGGCAGCCTGCAGGAGGAAATTGCGCCTGGTGAATTATCTCTGGTCAGTCAGTACTTCGACTTTGTAAAAGGACAGCGGGAAAAAAGCTTTTTCGGTAACGGTCTTGTCGCTCACGTCTCCACCGCACTACCGAGTTGTCATCATCAATCAGAACAGCTGCTCAGCGCTGCTAACTCAGCAGAGATAGGACTGCACAAAGAGAAAACCTATGCCTGCGTTGACGGTCCCAGGCTGGGTAGTCGTGCAGAAAGCCTGTTCCTGAAAAATGCCGCTCAGTGCGACGTTGTGGGCATGACCAATGTGCCTGAAGCGTTTCTGGCGAGAGAAGCTCAACTCTGTTATACAACCATCGCCATTGCCACCGATTATGACTGCTGGAAGGACGATCCTTCAGCCCACGCCAGTGTTGAGCAGATCGTTGCCAGATACGACAGAAGCCTGGCACTGGCCAGAGAGTTGTTAAGACAGTATCTGAAACAACAACAAGAAACGCCCCACGACAACACCCAATGCAACTGCAGGAGCGCACTGAAATCAGCACTACTCTCCCCTGAGAACAACTTGGGTCAGGAACAAAAAGCATTGCTCGAAGTATTGCAAAAATAATCATGTCCAGCATAACAGCAATCGTGCCTCTGGGTCCCGGTGAGCCAGAATGGCCGGTTCTTCTTGAACAATTTAGCCTGCTTCCAGCTGGCAGCGAGATTATCCTCGTTGGCTATAAGGACCAGCAGCGCCCTGCCAAACTGGATCAACTTCCGCCCCCTTTGCTTCATCTCAAATGGTTTTGGTGCGCTGCAGAACAAGGACGTGCCTGCCAGCTCAACGCAGGAGCTCGAGAAGCCACAGGTGACTACCTCTGGTTTTTGCATGCAGACACAATACTGAACAAAGGGAACGTTCAGAGTTTATTGAATGCCATTAATCAGCATCCAGAACGATTGTTTTATTTTGATCTCTGGTTTTACGACAAGCATACCCTCCGGTTATCCATCAACGAATGGGGAGCCAGATTCCGCTCCAATGTTCTGGGGTGTCCTTATGGAGATCAAGGGTTTTGCATTAGCAGGACACAGTTTCTAAACCTGAAGGGCTATCCTACCAACACTGGTTACGGCGAAGATCATGTATTTGTCTGGAAAGCCCGGCAAAACAAGATCCACCTCCACCCCTGTCGGACCAGACTGGGCACCAGCGCAAGAAAGTATCATGAAAGAGGCTGGCTAAATCTAACCCTGAAATACCAGCGTCTCTGGCTCAAGCAGGCGACACCGGAATTTTTTAAATGGCTCAGGATAAAACCAGACAGAAACAGACTCTAAATGGACTCATAAACCAGACTGGTCAGATTTGGCTTATGTACTAGGCTTGACTGATCACAGCCCAAACTGAAGCCATTAGACGAATGCCCGACAAAAGTAAAACGATTGCCATCATCTGTGGAGGTCTGTCTCCGGAAGCAGATGTTTCCAGGCTCTCGGCAAACCGTATCACCCCCTGCCTGGAAGAACATTATGGGAG
>NZ_JAHHPR010000783.1:0-1810 GCF_024606255.1 Endozoicomonas sp. SESOKO3 | reverse complement strand
TCCATTGTCGTATTCGCGCAGGACGTCTGGTGCATTACCGCTCGGGTTTGCCCCATGGCATTTCGGCAAGCCCCGCCAGAAAGTTCTGCCCCGGGCACGATATAAACTATTCTGCATCGCGGCGACGGAACAATGAACAGATTGTGACCGATATTCTGGAAAATGAAAGTGCCCTGAGCTCCTTTGAACGACGTACTCAAATCGGGATGGAACCGAATCGGAATATTTCGACACGCAGGATGAAATGCGACACCGAATATGCATTTTCCCGAGTTATGGAGGAGGAACTGGCGGATAAATCCAGGCAAAGTCGTGGTGGGGTCATGTGTATGCGCTTGAATTCTGCAACACTCGGCCGTTTGGATGCACAAATTTACAGAGATCAAAGCCAAATCAGGTCGGGATTCCTTGGTTTGGATGCCTTTGCCCGTAATGAGAAAACCATTACGCATTCAGCCGACGACTATCAAAGTGTGGTTCGGCATTGTCAGTCACAAGAGACCCGTTTTTCCAATCCTGTGTCTTTGTCTGATGAGTTGAACATGCTTGAGATGAGTTCTCCCGAAAGCCACGGGCGATTGTTGCGTATGCTAAGGAAACGTTTTAGCCACTGGCCCGACGGGCGCCCGCTGGAACAGCTTTTTCCACAATCCTGGTCAGTTCTTTACCATGAGTTAACCTGTAAAGACAGCCCGTTTCACAAAGGCATCCAGAGTCTCGTCAAGATTTGTGGTGAAGAGCGCATACAGTTGTTGTTTGAGCAAAACCCACAACTGCTGGAGGGCAAGCTGGATTCCCTGGATGGTTTTAAGCTGAAAGGATGGCCACATAAGTTAACCGGGATTGATTTCAGCGGCTGTTCAATGAAGGGGACAGTGTTGCAATCCGTTTCATTTGAGGAGTGTAAACTCAATACAGAACTGTTTAACAGTGCCATTGTTGAAGATGGCCTTTTCATCAAATGTTCTTTTGAAGGTGAGCGGCTTTCAACATCGGTATTAGACAATGCTCGTTTTTTCATTCCGGGTAGTAAGAATGGTCTGGTACTTGAAAGTACATGCCAGCTTTCCCGAATTCTATATGAATCGTGTGTTAATGAGAACAATGAGTTCAATCTGGAACAATGGCTGCAGGTGATGGGGAAAAATTCTTGTCTACGCTTCGGCTCAGCACCGCTGGATGATTTAAGTCGGGAAATTCTTTCCCGACATATTGATGAAATCAAGAGTTTTTATCCACAGCAACTTATTGGAATTATTAATGGACTGTTTGAGATTGACTTTCAGAATATTACTAATGCAATAAATTTTGTTGAGAATAATCGGGAATTCTATGATTGCAAAATCAAAGATCTCAAAGATGTTTATTTTGATTTCAGAGCCATCTTTCTGAAAAAAGGAAATTATGAGGGGCTGCAAGGTGAGCCATTTGAAGAATTATTTAACCTCCGTAGCGTCGCAGATAATGATTATTCCCGTGAAGCGGTTTTGGCGTTGATGCTAAATGTTATTAATCTTGTTCTGTCCCCTGAATCTAATGATCAATACATAGACTTTGGAGTCAATGCCAACAGCACGGATGAGCATGAAGATTGCTGGAAGGAGATTCCTGAGGCCAGTAGAGACAGTGCACAAAACAACTCAATCTCATCTCTGAAAACAGAGGGCCTGCCCCTGGTTGCAATGCGACGTTACAAAGCTTTTCTTTGTTTGGTTTGCCTTAAAGAGTACCGGGGTTATATTCATCAATTCTGGGAAGAATGCTCAGAAAAGAGTCAATTAACAATAGCCAAACACTGTTTGCGTCATCA
>NZ_JAHHPR010000782.1:0-1073 GCF_024606255.1 Endozoicomonas sp. SESOKO3 | reverse complement strand
CGGGCTTGAGTTAACGGGAAGCATTGCTGGAGTCTCTTTGTCTACCCTGCTCAATGTGGGTATATGGTGGGGTGTATGTAAAAGAGCAGGAATAGTTTTCGGGCATTCAAGCACACATGGTCTGACTGAATGGGATGCAAAGGAGTTGGAGAAGTTGAAAACGGATTTCTGTTTGCAGCTGGCTCCCGTGATGACCACCGCCGAAGTGGCACTGGCCGGGCATGTGTCTCCCTGGCCCCTGGTACAGCGCTGGTGGAAACCCCTGTATTTTGCCGGTGCAGGAATGGCAGCTTATGCTGCTAATGCGGAAACGAGGAAGCTCATACCTCTTGCAGTCTTGAGCTACTTCGCTTCGGAAGCGTTATCAAGAACTGGAGCCAGCGCTATTTCGGCGCTAATTCTAAGAAAAATGGGCGTAAGGGATATTTCGACGGAATGGTATGCGGCTGGGGAGTATAGAATATTGTCTCCGATTTATGGGCTTATGGCAGGGGATGTTACCTATGAAGCCATGATCCACAGAGGCTTCAGGCCAGCAAAAGCGATTCTTGCTGCTGCTGTCAGCGCAGCGATTGCGGGTACCCTCACGGGAATTATTTCGGAGTTAATAATTGATGAGGACGGACAGACAAAGGTTGGAGTCGAAGTCGGAACAGGAGCCGTAAACGGAATCGTAGCTTTAACCGGAATCGGAGCTGTAACCGGATTCGGCGTTGTATACGCAATCGGAGCTGTAAACGGAGTCGGGGCTCTACACGGAGCTGCGACCGGAGTTATAACCGGAGTCGTGGCCGGAGCCGGACTCGGAGTCGGAGTCGGAGCCTTGAACGGAGCCGGAGTGGGAGCGGGAGCCTTAGCCGGAGTCGGAATCAGTGTCTTGGGCTCAGCCTTGTGCGGAGTGGGAGTCTTGCTAATGTCGGGCAGTTCGGTGGTAGCCTCAAACAACCCGTTGATCAAAGCCAGTGTCACTCTGGTGCCTGCGTTGACTTTCGCTCTTATCAATAGTCTTTCAAACTATGCCGTTTATGGCTATCCACTGGAACAAAGCTTTTCAGAGACCGGCTGGACTCAGT
>NZ_JAHHPR010000781.1:0-1677 GCF_024606255.1 Endozoicomonas sp. SESOKO3 | reverse complement strand
CGGCCTATCTACCCGCTGATATCACTAGCAACGATGCCTGGCGAATGAAGGTGAGAGTGGGGCACAGCCTGACAGCCGATATGGAAATTTACGGCAGCTACCAGTTCAGCAAGGCAGATGACTATCAGACAGATTATCAGGCCCTGCAACTAGGTATATCCTGGTCCATCTAAAGTCAGAGTTTTCTCGAATTGGGCTGTCTGGTTATTCTGTCAAAGGCTGTGGATGGTTTGTTGGAGCGGAAAGGATAGTCAGACAGCCCTGCTTTCTTGGCGGATACACTGGCTCCGGGGTAAATTAGCGCCCTCTCAAAAACAGTTTGTCCAGCTGATCCAGTGTCAATAAGGTCCAGGTGGGTCTTCCATGGTTACACTGTCCGCTGCGTTCTGTCCGCTCCATGTCCCTGAGCAGAGCATTCATTTCTTCGGTTGAAAGACGTGATTGATAAAAGAATTTCCTCACTGGAGTTGCCACTCACGGCAAAGTTATTGCCACCCGTCACAGAAGGGCTAAGATCAAGCCTCATTGTGCCGGCAATATTCTGATTGTATAAAGTTTTGTCTGAGAAAGTGAGTGGGAACAAACGCCCGGAAAAAGGGATTTTCAGGTTGCCGGTATCTGAGATACTGTCCCCAAAACTAAAAAACTGACTATAAAGTTCATTTGCATTTACAGGGGATAGCGTTAAAGAAAGAGCTGCTGCTGAAAGTACTTTTCGGTAAGAGGGCTTTAAAAACGGGACTGCTTTCATGATAAACCTGTTTTTTCGATCAGTTGGCGTCGGTCATTCCATTGTTCCTGTGCTCCAATTAAACTAAGGGTCTGTTCGAGAATAGACTGCCTTACTGTGGTGGCAACAAATTGCTAAAAAATTTTTGCCATCCCCGGTCAGGTTCGCGGAACTCTTTCATAAATTTCCAGTCTATAGCTTTTGAACCCGGGAAGTTGCTCAAAACATGGTGGGCAGTGTCAATGCTCTCCAAAGCTATGGCGCTCGTTATATCGTTTTGCTCAATGTTCCCAATCTTGGAGAAACACCAGGAGGAGAGCGTGAGTTATCTGGCACCCGTGACCAACTCAGTATGGCCAGTAAAGCGATTGATGACGCCGTCCTCACAGAGCTCCGAAAGTCCAGTGCCAATATCTTCTATATGAATCTGTCTGGTCTGGTTACAGAGGTGTCTGATAACGCGGCAGCCTTCGGTTTCATTGATCTTTCCTCTGAAAATACCGATATCACCTGTATGGTTAAGGGTGAGCCAATTGGCGTCCCATGCAGAGCGCCTGATCAGGGGGGAGACCAGAGAGAACGCATCACAACGGGGGTTGCACAGAAGTCAATATTCTGGGATGGCCTGCACCCCTCCAGCGTCATGCACAAAATAGGCAGCGATTATATTTTGTCGGCCATCAGGGGGGCCACCGAAGTCGGCGGCTTGCCAAGAATTGCAGACTCTCACTCAACCACACTGAATAACAATATTTTCAATGAACTGGCACAGCATCGCTGGAAAGACGCGGAATCAGGCACCTTGTCATTTTTTGGCGGCGGAGCCGGAGTAGAAAACCAGCTTTATGACGCTGTTGGCAGGAAAGCCAATAACAACAAGGGCTATGTCATCCATGCGGGCCTGCACTACCAATTGACAGAAGCACTCAGGCTGGGTATCGCCATAC
>NZ_JAHHPR010000008.1:0-2098 GCF_024606255.1 Endozoicomonas sp. SESOKO3 | reverse complement strand
CCGGGCAGACCGTCGCCAAGTCTAACGATACCCTGAGTGTGCGCCAGTTCACCCCACGATCCGGCGTGGCGATGACGAGCCTGGATCTGAGCAAACTGGTCAATCTGGTCTTCGCCAAAGTAACCCTGGACCACCCCGACACGGCCTGGACCAACGCCAGTGCCCAGGTGTTCATCAGTGACCTCAAGGGACAGTTGCGCACTAAGGTGGCACAGGCCCGGCAGGAGTTCTCAGCAACGGTGGGTCTGTTGCCACTGCCCCTGACAACACCGGTCACCAACCACACCCTGTTAAGCCCCTTAAGGGAACTGGATTTCTGGTACTTACCGGACGATGACACCCTGCTGGCGGCTAAAACCCGCGACCGATTCCAGATTATGGTCAATGTCAATGAAGACGGTCAGCTGCTCGCCCTCTCAGATACCCGCAAAAAGCAGGCCTTCCAGTTTTTTACCCGGCCTGATCAGGGTACCAAAGGTCATCCCTTTTGCGGGAAGGCTGGTGCCGTTCTGACCGGGATACCCAGCGAGTTTAATGCCCTGCTCTCCATTCCCTGCCGTTACACCTTGCCGGACGGCATCGAATTGCGAGGACACTACCAGTGGAAACCCGGTGCCAAGGCATGGCAAATTCGGACCCCGCAGGCTGAATACCTGGCCAATCGGAAACATCTGGCCCTGGTGGCGCTGGACCTCAGCCTGATGGGGCCCAGAAAAGCCTCCGGTGACCCAAGCTACCGGACCTGGCTGGATTTCAACCGGGCTTTGAGATCCGTGCCAATGGGCGTTCGACGGCGGGCCGACACCAGACTGATCGCTCTCAAACTTCGCCCCGGCTATACCTCAACCCAGGTGGCCTGGGTGGAGTACTGGGGCAGGCATTCTGGTCAACAGAGACTGTTGTTCGGCCTGCCTGACAAGGAGCATGGTCTTCAGCAACTGATTGGACAAACCACCGGCGTCTGGAAAAAAAACATCTCCCGAAATTTCTGGTTCCTTCAGCCTACGGCTACGGTTGTTTATAGCCCAAACCACCAAATGCTTTACCAGATCAACCCCATGGGCTATCAGTCCCTGGGCACCTTTGACAGGGTGGCCGTGATGGCTGAGGGCCTGCTGCTGTCAGGGACATCCGGAGCCGACCGGATCAGCCTGAAAGCGTTGCAGCTGGACACTTACTACCGCGAGCACCAGGTAGCCTTTGTCAAGGAGGGCAATCGCCAACGGTTTGGGGTCGTGGTGGAGGGCCAGGGTGGTTCGGATGTGATTCAACTGGATGAGACCGACCTGTCGTTTTTTGCCCGAATCATCCTCCATCCCGGACTTGCTGGAGAAAAAACCGCTGTTCATGACCAGGCACAAACCCGCATAGAACTGAATTTACCGGCCTTCCTCTTCCGTGCCACTCGCCGAGACGAGAGACTGGTCCTGTCTACCCGGTTTACGACAGGCGACGCTGAGATCGAGATCCAGGAAGTCTGGGCCAAAATGAACAACCACTTCCTGCAACCGACGACGCTGGCGTTCATTGACCTTGAGCTGCCATTATTCGACCTGGCGGCACGAGTGATGCTCTCTGATCAGGGAGTGGTGATGCCATTAACGGTGGGCAACCGGACGGATCGCCTTCGATTCATCCACGCCACAGCCAGCAATCCCCTGTACATCCAGCAAGAGCAAGACCGGCCAGTAAAAATCGTCACACACCGGGCTATGGACGGCATTAGACTGACGCTGGAGCCATTAAACCCTATACATATAATGCGACGAGTGTTTATTACTGGCACAGGGCAGTGTGGCTGGGAACCCGGCAGTGTTCAGGTGAGAGGGCCGAAACCCGACAGCCGTTACCGTCCATTGCCATTTATACCCGCCGTGATCAGCTCGTCTGCCACAGGCAACAGAGCAAGGGGCAATGACCGTAATAACGTCCTGTATGTGAGTGCCAATGCACGGCAGTGGTCTTTCCCGGGGCGGGGCGGTAATGACCTGCTGCTGCTGGGGACGTCCGGAAACACAGCCACAAGGCCAAACGTGCTGGCAAACTGGACACGGAGCGATCGATGTGACAACCGAAGGCTGGAAGCACCCGGCAACAG
>NZ_JAHHPR010000780.1:0-2416 GCF_024606255.1 Endozoicomonas sp. SESOKO3 | reverse complement strand
TACGACGTTTGCGAAAAGCGTTGGGTGATAATTACGAAGCTTTTGTGCAAACTGTTCGTGGTACCGGATATCGTTTCTCAACCAGGGTGTAAACTTTCTATGCTCGTTGGTCAGGCCCCTGGTCGGGAGTAATATGACAACAATTTCAAAAACCCGTTTGCTGAGCCGTATGGTTGCTTACTTGGTTGTTGGGTTTTCCCTGGGCTGGCTAATTGGAGAACCTTTTTTAGGGCTCTGTGTGGTGATGGGAGGTTATTTTGTCTGGAGCTTCCGCCAACTTTTCAAACTACTGGTCTGGCTGAATGATCACAAGGCCAGGAGCAAAGAACCCCCTGAGAGTAAAGGGTTCTGGGGTGAAATTTTTGATGGTATCTATCGATTACAGAAACAGCACAGTCGCTCCCGGCAAAAGCTGGCCGGAGTGATTGAGCGCGTTCAGGAATCAACTGCTGCGCTTAATGACGGTGTTGTGATGATCGATAATCAGAGTAACCTGGAATGGTGGAATCCTGCTGCTGAAAGCTTGATGGGTCTGAAGACGCCTGACGATAAAGGGCAATTGATTACCAACCTGTTGCGTGATCCAAGGTTTGCTGACTACTTTGAGCAGGGTGGTTATCAAAAAGCTCTTGAGATTCCCTCTCCTGTCAATCCGGATTATCAACTGCAATTTAATATAACGGTGTATGGCAAAGGCAATCGTCTGATGACCGTGAGAGATGTCACGCGTTTGAATCAGCTGGAGGTCATGAGAAAAGACTTTGTTGCTAATGTTTCTCATGAATTGAGAACACCGCTGACAGTTGTGTCCGGGTACCTTGAAACCATGCTGGACAGTCTGGGCCCCGATTCAGGCCTGCCTCCTGTTTGGGAGAAAGCGCTAAACAGGATGCAGGAACAGTCACTGAGAATGCAGAATCTGGTGGCAGACCTGCTGTTGCTGTCCAAGCTGGAGTCGGCCGAAGCTCAGGCAGATGAAAACGGGGTGCATCTTAAAACCATGCTGAACAGCATTGTTGAAGACGGGTGTGCACTCAGTGGCGAAAACCAGCATCAGATTTCACTGGACTGTCCTGAAGATGTCTTTTTGGCTGGCAGTAGCAGTGAGTTACGCAGTGCCTTCTCGAATCTGGTCTTTAATGCTGTGCGCTATACACCGCAAGGTGGCAAGATACATTTGCGCTGGTGGCAGGATAAGGAAGGCGGACATATGATGGTGAAAGATAACGGTGTCGGTATTGACCCCATGCATATTCCCAGGTTGACTGAACGTTTTTACCGGATTGATAAAAGCCGTAGCCAGAGTACCGGAGGAACAGGACTCGGGTTGGCTATCGTCAAGCACGTCATGCTAAGACATGGAGGCAAACTCACTATCAGCAGTCATCCGGGGAAAGGCAGCCGTTTTGTTTGCCATTTCCCGGCAAAATGCCTTGAGCTGGAACACTCATGAAAAAAGCATAAAAGGAGTGGTAGCTCCTTTTATGCTTTTTAGCAGACCACCAAAAAACGATTAATCTTCTGATGGTCTCGTCATTCGAATGGTTTGTTTCTCAGAGTCTGTTACCCTGACTATTGAATGATGTCTGTATTCAAGAAACAGCGGACTGGAGGCGAGTCTGAAATCCTGAAAACGGTCGACTTATTCTTCTTCAACCACGCAGTCCAGACGCTTCTTGCCGGTGCGGTCCAGGTAGCTCTGGAAGTCACGTGGCAGACGGCCTGTGGTAGAGCCATCCCACTGAACGGTGTCTCCCGCTTCAGTCCGGTATTCAAAAGTAAATCTCTGGACATTACGACGACGTTTTGGAGCCGCTACTTCCAGGTGGTCCAGATCATCCATTGAAATGCCACGCTCAGCCATGATTTGCTTAACGGCTTCAATGCTTTTCAGTTTGGCTTGACGCTCTTCGTCAATTTTATTGCGGGCTTCAACTTTCTCCTGCAGTACGTCCTGCATTCTGGAGATGATACGCTCAAGATCTTCAACATGAACATCTTTAAACAGAGAGCGGATCCGTGCTTTACTGCTCAGGCGGTGATGAATTTCTTCAAAAACGTTCATTCAAGGAACTCCCAATTCAGGCCAAATCGGTGGGGTATTAATGATTTTCAACGATGAAAGTGCCTATTTATACAGGAAGCTTTAAATTGATGGAAGCATTTAATGTGCTTTTATGACCTATTCAAATAGATTTAATAACATTTTATGAGTTGATAGGGGCGATTGTACAATAGATAAACAGTTTTGGGTCAATCAGACGTGCTAATGAATTGAATGGTTTTGACTTGATATTGCTTATTTCTTAAAGAACCAGATAGCTAGCTGTGCATTTGGCTCTTTAAGAGTATCGTTATCGATTAAATCTCAGGCTATGGACGTAATCCCCTTTTTTTGCATCGAACAGGAGGTGCA
>NZ_JAHHPR010000779.1:0-1066 GCF_024606255.1 Endozoicomonas sp. SESOKO3 | reverse complement strand
ACCATAATCACTGGCTTTACCAGTTGTCGGATCAAAGGTGGCTTTATCAACCAGGTATTCCTGAGACTCCGATAACACCCAGTCCAACACTCATCACCGGGAAGTACTTCAACCTCTGGGCATTGGAAAAGGCATCTCCCGGCAATGACACCTATCCGGTCTGGTCGAAGTCTTCTCTATTCATAGCCCGCAACGACAGACATCGGAAATATCATTTCTGGGGAGCAGGAGACCCGGTACTGTTAATGCAGTTCGCTGATGCCCCTTTTAATATCAAGGATCATTATGCCGTTTGGGACGGACCAGACATTGGCACCCTTGTAGAAAGTGAGCATATCAATCTGGCCACTCTGTTTGTAAACACAGTGGCCAATGCGCCATTTAATCTCTATCAATGGCACGGAATGCTCTCAGGGTTCAGTTCATCATCCACACCAAAAAGCCTTAGAGCGAGGGTAAGAGAGCAGATTCTGCGCGACCCCGGCTCACTTTACCAGTTTGTTCAACAGCGACCCGAGTTAATTAACAATGTGCTGACCTATTTAAACCGGGAGTTTCAGGGGCACGCTGTCCACTCATACTTTTCTGGTCGTGTACCCCCTTTTTTTAAACATCAAACAAACAGAAACCCACCGGCCTTGTTGCCAGAAGCACGAAATGCGTTCCAGCCAGATACATCACTTCCTTCAACAGAGTTTGCAACAGTCATAACGGCGGCTTCTGGCGCAGAGGGAAATAGCGGGGAGCCCCAGTCCCAACACCCCCCGGCTTCCCCCTCTGAACAAACAGCAGAACAAAGCAGCAACAGAATTAAACGAACTGCCAGCCCAGAGGGGAGGAACCATGATAACGATGATGAACCACCGCCACCGGATGGGAATGGGAACCATCCGGTCACGCCCGCAGACGCAGTAGCCTCAGCATCCTTGCTTGATCGTCTGGTTGATCTCTACAGGGACTCCGGGCTTCGGCCTGAAAGAGTGGGCTATTTGTCGGATTTCCTGTCAGAAGAGTTGGGTATTCCATCTTTGGAAAAGTTTGAAACCTTGTTCCGTCAATGCCAACC
>NZ_JAHHPR010000778.1:0-1382 GCF_024606255.1 Endozoicomonas sp. SESOKO3 | reverse complement strand
TAGTGACTCCTGAACCAATCGACGAAATCACTCAAGTATTTTATGCGTTCTTTCATAAGTTTTCTCTTCCTTTGTACTTTGCTAAGTTCTTTTCCTTCTTGTCCCTTTGCTGCCTCGTCATGTTGGGCTCTGTTAGACGGCTGATTGATATCGCTACCAATAGTTTGTTCATACCTTGCCAAGGTAGTCTGTGATTGTTCCAGCAGGCCGACAAATCCTGTACCGAGGGTTACCATTATGACTTGGTATTCATTTGCATCAGGAAATGTTTTTTGTAATTGTTGTTCTATGTAATTTGACAGGGCTATAAGTAATTCTTGAAATATGTGAGGGTCTTCATTTCCCACGTTGTGTATTGCGTCATTTATTACCTCTTCGAATATTGCAAATAATTTCTGTTCTTTGCCTTTTTTGTTTGTAGAGTTAGTAACGGTATCATCCCAGTTTGATTTTCTAAAATAACTCGAGAAATTGCGAAGGTGTCCACCTGCTGATTCTATAAGGAAAGGATCAAGAAACATGTATATAGAATTAATGAGATTCTCGAACTGATTGATTGAAGCAACTAATTCAGGGTTTTTTTCACCATATTCTTTTATTAGCACTAACATTCGCTCATCTGATTTAATATTCCGCTGATGATACGGTATTGAGTTCACATCAAAGGCACAGTTGAGAAGAGCGGAAGCGGCTTTTATAATTGGATCGATTAATGTCTCGGACTTTTCAGCCTTTAAGGTATTATCCAATTGTTGTATATGCCTGATGTTAATTTCTTTCAAATATTTTATAGTAGAGATGACGGAAACAGATTCTTTAACATTTGCTTTTAAAACTTCGTGATCTTTTATGGGCTCTTTATTGCCTAGAAGCTCACCTTTGTTGTTATGAAGTATCCCGATACAAGACAAGAAGATAGCTTTAAGCAGGAATGAGTTAAAAAAGAAATGAGCTGCTTCAGGGGTGGCTCCATTTGAATGAATGGCTGCATAGTAACTTGCCATGAATATCACGAGGTTTATTTTTTGGTCTGGAAAGTAGGTATCGATAGGTGATTCTATACCCTGGACAGAATATAGAATTGCCATCAAATCATTCTCGTCTTCATTAACTGTGAGGTGGAGCGTCTTTATCAATTGCTGAATCATGTTTGCAATGGTCAGGCTCTCTTTGGGAAGGATTTCCGGAACATGGCTCAATATAGTCCTTAAAGTGTCTGCATCAAGGCCTGTATCCACCACTTGGAGAATGTCATAAATACAGTCATGGTCCAATAGCGGGAGCGGAATTTCAATTAAAGGCCGCGGCTGCTGTGCTGCTGCTCCTGCCGATTCTTCTGAATGCTCATCCACTTTTTTGCCTAACTCATTTTCGTGATTCAT
>NZ_JAHHPR010000072.1:0-13891 GCF_024606255.1 Endozoicomonas sp. SESOKO3 | reverse complement strand
ACATAGTACTGGTCTCGCGATCGGACTTGAGCGCCGCAGCCAGATACATCTCTATTTTGGTTCTGACTGTATCTGTCGCATCGGTAAACTGAACACCTATCCCGGCCATTCGGGCAGAGCCCTGGGGTGTGATCCAGACCACCTTCCCGGGAACAGGTAATTTATCCGCTTCATCCATCAGAGTCAGACGAATAAAAACTTCGTCCCCCAGTGAGTAACGCTTTGACGTCGGAATAAACAACCCTCCACCGGTTATAAAAGGCATATAGGATGAATAGAGAGAAGAAGTGTCTTTGATCGTCAAAGACAAAATACCTGACATACCACCCTTTCCACGGCTCATCGTTCTTCTCCTGACATAGTGATTATTTTTTTCTGATAACTGATACGGATTTTGAGCTTACCTTTCAGTCAGTGTAACCCGTCCAGGGATGAGTTGACAGAGGCTAATTCTCCCGGCTATGCCGCCATGAAAACCACCCTTTGATACAGCTATTGCAGCCCTTGAAATGTCGTGTCAGCCGGGTATTTCGTACAACGCTTCATGGCGTCTGAAACACAATCTGATGAGAGGATGAAAGAACGTGATGAAAGCCATCGCTTATCAGGCGACTTGCCAGTCGATGATACCTGTTGGGGACGTAAAAAACACGGCGGCAAGCGAGGTCGTGATTCTGTAAACAAGCATACCTTTGTGGCAATAGAACTTATAATAGCCCTCTGCCTGATGGTCTATCCTGCTATCGGACATCGGATTCATTATGGGCTGAACAACGTATCCATTTCTGAAAATTGATGGGACGGAAAAGCATTTAGCTGGCATTACGGAAAGCCCTTCGACAGTCATTTTTATATTCGATCACAGGTGGCAATCAATCTATTCCTGATCGGGATAGTGAATGACGGATACCAGGATGATATGAAAAAAACATATTACACACTTGTCATTTGCAGGTTTCTTTTTTCCTGTTTTATAATGCAACTGGCAAGGGTACAGCCAGCAGTGGCCGTCAATAGTTTCACCGAACAGATGTCGTTAAGTTCGCTCTTACCTCTGATTGCCACTGTTTACCGAAATATTCCCGAAGCAAAGAACCGTTTGCCTGACCTTGATGTTACTCTGGCTACAGGCCAGGTTTGGCAATGCTCAGGCGATAGTGAACCTTTGGAACCGGAATCCTCTTACCAGCCCAGCGCCATAGAATACATTGACACAACTGGACATTGTCATGAACATTGGGCGATTCAGGGCATCACCACACAGATCATTACCCCGGACATCGACCCGGTAGATCCGGAAAACAGCCTGCCAGCATCGCTGACTCATAAACCTGATTTACCCGTACCCCATAACCTCACGCATCTCTTTGCAGGCAATGGTTTTGATAGTTCTGATAACAATGACCCCGACGCACCAGAACCGCTGGTGCCTTCAGAGTTTCCTGCCGTGGTGAGAATCAGCGATATTACTGAGGAAAACTGGCCGCAACTCACTAAAGCAGACTCTCTTCAGAATGGTACCGACAGCGTCAGATCCGTCCTCAGATGGGCTAATAAACTGATAATGAACTCATTATCCGACGACCCGTTATTAAGATTTCTTACATTCATTCACGGGGCCGCCTTTTATGTTCAGGACAGTAATGGGCAGCCGTCCTACATCATCCAACACAACGGCAAGCTATTGTTCATCAGCAGGATTGAAGCCTACTTGTGGTTCAGTCATTACTGTCAGAGCTTTCTTGAGTCACTGTATCCGGAGATTTTCGGCCCATCGCTGCCGGCGGGCGGCGGTTGGCACGAATGGAAACGCTTCATTCGAAAGAAGCCTTTTCAACCTGGTCAAATAGTTAATCATGAGAGCCCTGAACGGGACACCAACAACCATACCGGTACTCAAAGACCATTACGCCCTGAAGACGAGAGTAATGAAAGATCGACTCGATCTGAGGCTCAAGAGGTAATGCATCAATCAGAATGCACCCCGGAACCCGATACGGCATCTACCGATAGGGCTGGAAGGCAAAAACGGATCAACCAGCAGAAAATTGCGG
Organism: Endozoicomonas sp. SESOKO3; assembly: GCF_024606255.1. NCBI lineage: Bacteria > Pseudomonadati > Pseudomonadota > Gammaproteobacteria > Oceanospirillales > Endozoicomonadaceae > Endozoicomonas > Endozoicomonas sp. SESOKO3. Next base: position 11,837 of record NZ_JAHHPR010000072.1, on the reverse strand, counting down.
CTACTGGTGGCGGTCTGTCCTCTGGAGACGGTCGTCTGTTCTCTGGAGACGGTCGTCTGTTACAAGTGGAGTACGCTGGAGAGGCTGTCGGCCACGGCCTCTGTGCGGTTGGCGTAAAATCTGCTGACACCGTCGTCTTGGCTGTGGAAAAGAGGCCGTTGCAGCTGCTGCAGAGCGAGACTAACCGTAAAATCGTCCAACTTGATGAGCACGCTCAGCTGGCCTTCGCTGGTCTGTCTGCAGACGCCCGCGTCCTGATCCGAAAGGCTCAGCTGGAGTGCCAGAGTTTTCGTTTGTCCTTCGAAGACGCCATGAATATCAACAGCATCGCCCGTCGCGTCGCCGAGGTACAGCAGAAAGCTACTCAGCATGGAGGTTGTCGCCCTTACGGTGTTGCCTGCATCATTGGTGGATTCAACAATGATGGCTCCCCTCAGCTCTGGCAGACTGAGCCCTCCGGTGTATGCGTCAGCTGGAAAGCCTGTTCTGTCGGAAGGAAGAGCAAGGCTGTGTTGGAGCTGCTGGAGAGAGAATACAAGGATGATATGAGCCGCGATGACACTATTAAAGTCGCACTGAAGGGGCTGCTGGAAGCTGTCGAATCCGGTGCTCGCAACATCGAGCTGATGGTGCTTGAGCCTGATCACTCATCCAGACGCCTGACTCTTGCTGAGCTTGAGCAGTTGGTGACTGTTCTGAACAAAGAGCGTGATGAGGAGGCCGCCAATAAGCGCCGCCGTGACGAGCAGCAATTTATCAAATGACGGTTTGATTTTTGAGAGAGCAGAAAAGACCTGATCGACCTGTTCTGAATGATGAGTAATGCCAGTTGTTCTATCTGACATCGCTCATTCAGGATCATTTACAAAACCCACTCAAGGCAGCGGCAGAAGACACCTTCCATTAATATCTGCGGATTAAGATTGCCCCCTTCCAGCAGGGATTGTCTTTGCGATATCAACCACTCCCTCTCTTTCAGGAGGTCTCTGGCATTACTTTTTCGAGCCAGATACTCGAGCATTTTCAACTGATCGCGGTTTCGAAGGTCTGACGGATCACCACCCAAACCCAGCTTAACGGCATCATCGAGCCAACCCATTATCCAGCCAATCGTCAGAGCCAAATCCTCCGACTGCCAGCTTTTAGCCAATTCCACAGGGGTTAGCTTCCCCTTGAAAAGTCCTTTCACACCATCAGCCAGCGCTTCTCTTTTTTCTAGCAGTCCCTGATCTGAAAAACGTTTAGCCTCCAAAGGCGAATTAGCCGTGAGATCCAACAATTGCGATACCAGACTCGAATCTTCCAGTTGTGAAGCTAACCACTGCTCCGCTTCTGTTCTTTCCGGTGCAGCAAAGTTTAATTGCTGACAACGACTGCGAATGGTAGGCAGCATATCGCCAGAACGGACACTAACCAGCAGGAAAATGGTATCTTCCCCCGGCTCTTCGAGACATTTGAGCAAAGCATTGGCCGCATTGACATTCATCGCTTCTGCCGGACTCAGGATAATCACCCTGCGCCCTCCCTGCTGGGCTGTTTTATGGGCAAATTCGTTCAACTTTCGAATACGATCAATTCGAATAGGTCGGCCAGGCTCATCAGGCTCCAGCAGTGTCAAGTCAGGATGCGTGCCTGCCTTCAGTAGCTCACACTCCTTGCAGTGACCACAGGCACCCGTCGCCTGAGGATTCATGCACAACAGATACGCTGAAAGTGCTCTGGCAAACTGGAGCTTTCCGGTACCCGGCAAACCTCTGAGCAAATAGGCATGGGCCAAATTATCCGACTGCTGGCAGTGAACCATTCGCTCCCACTGAGTGTTTTGCCAGGGAAAAATGCTCCAGTCTTTCATCAGCGTTCTCCCAGTCTTCTTGAGAGCACTTCCAACAACTGCCGTTGAACACTTTCAAGGGGTTGTCCGGCATCAATGACTTCAAACTGCTCTGGAAACAGCTTCGCCCTTTCCAGATAGGCATTGCGAACCCGGATAAAAAAGTCCATTTTTTCCTGCTCAATCCGATCCAGCCTGCCACCTCGCCCTTTGGCTCTGGCCATGCCTGTTTCAGGATCAACATCCAACAGAATGGTCATATCCGGACGCAGAGAGCCCTGTACCAGATTCTCCAAAGCCTCAACCGGTTGCGTATTAAGGCCTCGACCACCGCCTTGGTAGGCATAGGTGGCATCGGTAAAACGATCACAAAGTACGATTTTTCCTGCTTCCAGCCCGGGCAGAACATTATGAAAAATATTTTGCGAGCGAGCGGCAAACATCATCAGCAATTCAGTTATATCAGATAACGGCTCACCATGATGCCCCAGCAACAGCGAACGAAGCTGTTCCGCAACCCGGGTACCACCCGGCTCCCGGGTTTCAATAAACGCCAGCCGATGGCTTGTCATCCAACTTTTAATAAAATCGACCGCCGTCGTTTTACCCGCACCTTCACCACCTTCAATCGTCAGGAAAAAGCCGGAGGGAGCATTAGCCATTATTGAGCCTCCACAGTCGATCGGTAATCCTCACGACGCTGTTCAATCTGATACTTTCTGACAGCTCGATTATGCTCTGCCAGTGTTTTTGAAAAATAATGTGTCCCATCACCCTTCGCGACAAAATAGATTGATTTACCATCTTTCGGATGCAAAGCAGCATGAATGGCTTCCCGACCAGCGATGGCGATAGGCGTGGGAGGTAATCCTTTGATAATGTACGTGTTGTACGGTGTGACTCCCCGAAGCATTTGTCGACTGATATTCCCTTTATAGCGATCACCCAGACCATAAATCACGGTGGGATCAGTTTGTAGCCTCATACCTTTTTGCAAACGTCTGACAAAAACACCCGCAATTTCACCACGCTCGTAAGCCACACCCGTTTCTTTTTCTACCAGAGAGGCCATAATCAGTGCCTCGTAGGGATTCTTGTATGGGAGTCCTTCAGCACGCTTTTCCCATTCTTCACCGAGTACTGAATCCATTCGGTTGTAAGCCCGTCTGAGTATGGATTCAACCGAGGCACCAGCCTGGAAGAAATAAGTATCAGGGTAAAACAGACCTTCAGGGTTCAATTCTATGGCCAGACTTTTATAGAGAGATTGCAGCGCCTTCTCATCCATAGGTGAAGACAGTTTTTCGTGTTGATTTAAAATGGCTATTACCTCTTTCAGCGTGTAGCCCTCAACCAGCGTCACGTTGTAGTAGCGCACTTGGCCAGAAGTAAAAACCTTCAGCAATTCCCTATGGGTGATCCCGGCCGGAATCAGATAATCCCCGGCATGAATGCCACCGGCCGCTTTCTCTATTCTGGCCAGGAGCACAAAGATCTTTGGGTATTGAAGCCAGCCCGACTCAGCCAGACTGTCTGCCACTCGAGTCATCGACTCGCCCTGGGAAATAGTAAACTCCAGGTTGCTTCCAGTGTCTGGTTCATTTACGGGCTGATCGCCGTACCAGTCCAACGCCTTCCAACATACAACGGCTGCCAGCAATCCTGCAAGACAGAGACCCATCACTGAAAATGACAACTTTTTAAGCATTCAAAACTTCCTGAACCCTACCCCTGACTGTCCGGGTCACACTACCCACTGACCAGTGCAAACAGCCACAGGCAATCACCGGCCAAACTCCGTTAACACTGTTACAAACAAATACCTCATCGGCCCCGGCAAGATCTTTCAGATGATAATCACCCGTTTCCACATGAAAACCCCATTGACGAGCCTGCCCCATAATCAGATCTCTGCAAACTCCTTTGACCCCTGATTTGCGAAGACACGGTGTCCTCAGGGTTTTGCCGGATACCAGGAATAAATTACTCATGGTTCCCTCTACAAGCCTGTCGTCCATACCCAGTAACAAACCTTCCAGACAATCGGTACCCTGCCATTCAGAGCGTGCCATGACATTCTCGAGACGATTAAGATGTTTTAATCCGGCGAAGGCATTATCACCGAGCCTGGTGTTACATTGATGTAGCCTGACGCCCCTGATCGCCGGGTTACCAGGATAGACCGGCAAAGAATGAAAAGAGAGAATTCGGCAAGGTCTGTCACAACCCTGTGGGTTATATCCGCGACCGCCAGTGCCACGGGTCACAATGGCTTTGAGCACCCCTTCCTTCAGATTTTGCGTTTGCAAAAAGTCACTGACTTCATTTTTGAACGCCTCCAGATCAAAAGGAATACCCAATACAGCCATACCGGAACAAAGCCTTTTGCAATGAAGATCAAAAAGAGTGGGGGCACCGGCCTGAACACGGATGGTTTCAAAAACACCATCGCCGTATGCCAGACCTCTGTCACTGATCAATACATCAGAAGCTGGCTCACCATTGACCCAGCTGGCGGGATGACGATTATCCAAAGTTTCTAATCCAGTCTCGAGAAAGCCAGAGTCACATTGGTTCCCCCAAACCCGAATGAGTTGGAGAGCACATGCTCCATCTCAATGGACCTGGCTCTTCCGGGCACATAATCCAGATCACAGCCTTCACCCGGATTTTCCAGATTAATCGTGGGAGGCGCGATATTATTTTGCAGCGATTTTACAGCAAACACGGCCTCCAGCGACCCGGCCGCCCCCAACAAATGACCTGTCATGGATTTGGTAGAGCTGACTGCAACCTGTCTGGCAGCATGACCAAAAACCCTGTGCACCGCTTTGGTTTCAGCAATATCACCGGCAGGCGTAGAGGTACCGTGGGCATTAATATAGGCCACCTGTTCTGCCTTAAGGCCAGCGTCATCCAACGCTGACTGCATAGCTCTGGCCGCTCCGCGACCATCTTCAGGTGGTGATGTCATGTGATAAGCATCACCACTCATGCCTACACCACTGAGTTCTGCATAAATAGTGGCACCACGTCGTACAGCATGCTCGTACTCTTCCAAAACCATGACACCAGCACCATCACCCAGCACAAAGCCATCCCGATCTTTATCCCAGGGACGGCTGGCGGCTTCAGGCTGATCATTTCTTGTAGACAGGGCTCTGGCCGCGGCAAATCCGGTCATACCCAGCGCCGAAGAGGCTTTTTCGGCACCACCGGCGACCATAACGTCAGCATCACCGTAGGCAATGGTTCTGGCGGCCAGGGCCAGAGCATGACTGCCCGTTGCACAGGCAGTAGAAGTTGCAAAGTTAGGCCCCTGCAGATTGTAGTGCATGGACAACCAGCCAGCCGCCATATTGATGATTGCCGCCGGTATGAAGAAGGGGGATATACGACGAGGACCGCATTTATGAAGCGTATCATAGTTTTGCTCAATAGACGTTATGCCACCAATACCGGAACCAATGACAACACCATAGCGACCGACATTATCGCCTCTCAGCAAATCACTCCCATCCAGCCCCGCATCTTTCATCGCCTCAATGGAAGCCGCCAGTGCATACTGGATAAAAACATCCATTTTCCGGGCGTCTTTAGGATTGAAGTAGTCACCTGCCTCAAAGCCTTTTACTACCCCACAGATACTGACACTGAATTTCTCAGCATCCAGATGATCGATAGTTTCAACACCACTGCAACCAGCCAGTACAGACTGCCAGCTCTGATCAACTCCCAGACCTACCGGAGATAAAGCCCCTAGCCCGGTTACCACTACTCTTCTATGCGACAAAACAATTCACTCCTGCATCAGATCTTCTGACTTTATTTTTTGTGCCCGGGCCTCAGGGGCGCTGATAATTAATCATGAAGCTCAGCCGTCTCACGAGTCATAAAATAGTTATGGCCACAGGTTTACAAAAAATCATGCTAAATGATCATGTAAAAATGATGACATTAATCTTTATGTGAGTGTGTTATGTCCCGACCATGTTTCTCACAGTAAAAATACAAAAGCCGCACGCAATTTACTGCGTACGGCTTTTTCAGGATACAGCTATTCGCATGCAGCCCGGACAGAATCAGGAATGAGCAACAACGTAGTCGATTGCTTCCTGAACTGTGGTGATCTTTTCAGCTTCTTCGTCTGGAATCTCAGTTTCAAACTCTTCTTCCAGAGCCATTACCAGCTCAACGGTGTCCAGAGAGTCCGCGCCGAGGTCCTCTACGAATGACGCACTGTTGGTGACTTCCTCTGCTTTTACGCCAAGCTGTTCGCAAACGATCTTTTTGACGCGCTCTTCAATGGTACTCATACCTGGTTGTGCTCCTATGGATATTCGGGTGCAGAAGGACGATTTGAAGACCACCCTATCTGCGGTCAATTACTATATATAAACGCTTGCGGTAATTTCAAGGACAGGCCCATTATATTACCGAAAATTTCATCTTTAATCAGAGGGTTTTTGACACGTATCAAGTGCCAATAACATTGCACGACCTCTAACCCATGTACATCCCGCCATTCACGTGAATGGTTTCTCCGGTAATGTAACCGGCTGCATCACTGGCCAGAAAAGCCACCACTCCAGAAATTTCTTCGGGCTGTCCGAGACGGGCCATTGGCACCTGTGACTGCAAAAAGGTTCTGTGTTCTTCCGGTAACTCACGGGTCATATCGGTATCGATAAAGCCTGGTGCCACTGTATTCACAGAGATCTGACGGGAGCCAACCTCTCTGGCAAGAGAGCGACTGAAGCCTTCTATACCCGCCTTGGCCGCCGCATAATTCGATTGCCCCTGATTGCCCATGGAGCCGACCACGGAGCTGATATTGATAATGCGCCCCCAGCGAGCCTTGGTCATACCTCTCAACACTGCCTTACTCATTCTGTATATAGAACTCAGGTTGGTATTAATGACAGCATCCCATTCATCATCCTTCATTCTCATCAGTATGTTGTCACGGGTAATACCAGCATTGTTCACCAGAATCCGGGGGGCGCCAAATTCAGATGTCACGGATTTGACCACTTCAGAACAATTGCCAGCCACAGAGACGTTCAATACCATACCACAGCCTTTTATTCCTTCCGCCTGCAGCATTTCAGTGATTCTTTCAGCGCCCGACTGTGAAGTAGCAGTACCCACTACAACAGCCCCCTGCTTGCCCAGATCAACGGCAATAGCCTTGCCAATTCCACGACTGGAACCAGTAACCAGAGCTACCTTGCCTTCAAGGTTCGACATAGTTCTATCCTGTTGTTCTTCTGCAAAAGCACTTTCAATAGTCACGATTAAAAGCTGCTTTATCGCTTAATACTGACCTGACCATTCCTCGAAAGAGGATGCCGATTCAAGAGTTGCTATTGGCGACCTGCGAATGATCCGCTTGTTCAGACCCGCAAGTACCTTGCCAGGCCCACACTCAGCAAACCGGGCTACCCCTGCTTCATTCAGATACTGAATCGTCTCTACCCAGCGAACAGGACTATAAAGCTGTCTGACCAGGTTTTCACGAATTTTTTCCGGCTCTGAACATGGCTCTGCAGTAACATTTTGTATCACTGTGATCGAAGGCTCACTAAACTCGATAAGCCCCAGCTCAACAGCCAGTTTCTCTGCCGCCGACTTCATCAGCGCACAGTGAGAAGGCACACTCACAGGTAAGGGCATCGCTTTTCTGGCACCTGCCTCTTTAGCCAGCTCAACCGCACGGGCCACTGCTTCTTTTTCACCGGCAATAACAACCTGACCGGGCGAGTTAAAGTTAACCGCTTCAACCACATCTCCCCGGGCAGCATCCAGACAGAGTGAGATCACCTGCTGATCGTCAAGACCGAGAATGGCAGCCATGGCACCACTACCTGCGGGAACAGCCTCTTGCATGAAGAGACCACGCTGGCGAACCACCCGTACGGCATCAGAAAACTTCATCGCCCCCGAGCACACAAGTGCCGAGTACTCACCCAGACTGTGACCCGCCATAAAGGCAGGCTGCTCACCATCCTTCTCAAGCCAGAGACGCCACAACGCCACGCTGGCGGTGAGCACTGCTGGCTGGGTATTTTCCGTCTTATTGAGTTCTTCCCCCGGCCCTGCAATGGTCAACTTGAGCAAATCAAACCCAAGCACCTCAGCAGCTTCAGTGAAGGCCTGAACGACAACGGGATGGTCGATATGGTCTGCAAGCATGCCCACCGACTGGGATCCCTGCCCCGGAAAAACAAATGCAAGTAAATCCGTCATTGCTTTGGGTCTAGTCCTGATATAGCCAATCGTTGAGAGAAGCCTGCCTTTTATAGCTATTCACTTCTCCCGAAAAATCCAGGCAATTATAGAAAAAGTCGAACCCAAGGTTGGTAAATTTATGTTTCCAACTGAAACAACTATGAACGCAAAGGTATAAAGCCATGACATAGCTTCAAACGCGAGACCTCCACCAAACCAGACAGAGAGATGGGTGCAGGGCTTGCGCAGAGCAAGCCTGTGAACTACCTTCTTTCTGATTCTTGTAGACCTTTCTTTGCACCCGGGAAGTTCAATCAACATCCGGAAACCACCCCGTCGCCCAGATCATTGCGTCCTTTAGATTGGTTCAGAGAAGCTTAACTGTTTGCATATGCATCGGATGACCAGACATAAATCATCAGGAGAATGACTGGAATGAAATATCTGAAGGGCTTTGCCGGAGAGTTCATAGGCACCTTTATCCTGGTTTTATTTGGCTGTGGCTCAGTGGCAGTAACAGTATTGTTTTCTGCCCATGCCGGACTCTTCCAGGTAGCTATGGTCTGGGGTCTGGCAGTAACACTGGCAATTTACGCCACCCGACGCCTTTCCTGTGCTCACCTCAATCCAGCAGTGAGCATTGCTATGGTGGTCAGTCGTCGGATGCCTGCAACATTACTACCCTGCTACCTCGCAGCCCAGTTTGCCGGTGCATTTGTGGCCGCCGCCCTGGTTTACCTGCTCTTCTCCAGCTCAATCATGCAGTATGAGCTAGTCCATGGCATTATCCGCGGCAACGAATCATCCATAGCAAGTGCAATGATGTTTGGTGAGTATTACCCCAATCCGATGGCAGGACAGATCGCCTCAGTTTCCACGGCCAATGCTTTTTTTGCCGAGTGCACCGGCACATTCACCCTGGTCTTTATGATTCTGGCCCTGACCGAAACCTGCAACACCGGGCGACCGGATCAGGCATTGACCCCATTGTTTATCGGTTTAACGGTTACCGCCATTATTTCAATTATTGCGCCTCTGACCCAGGCGGGACTCAACCCGGCCAGAGATTTATCCCCCCGACTGCTGGCGTCGATGTTCGGCTGGGCGAGCGCGGCGTTTCCTGATAATCATTATGGTTTTTTGACGGTGTATGTCCTGGGCCCGATTATCGGTGGCATCATGGCCGCTTTATGTTTCATAGGTGTTGTTGAACCATTAATGAAGGACACAACAGCTTTAGAACATGACAGAATTAGCAAAACAACAACACCGGGCAAATAACTAACATCACCACATACGACTTCTGTCGGGTTGCCTGATTTCCCTCAGAGACCGGAATGACCTGACCAGACAACGAGGTCATTAATGGTATATGGAAAGGATAGCCAGACAGCCCGGTTTTGTTAGAGCAACCGCTCTTCAACCTCTTGAGCGATTCTGGCGGGAACGTCATTTTGCGCCTCCTTCACCGCCTGACAAATGGCCCGATAAAAACCCTCTTCATCGGCCCCTCCGTGACTCTTGATCACAACCCCCTGCAAACCAAGCAAACTCGCTCCATTATGCAACACCGGATCAACCTTGCGATTAAATTCTTTCAGCAGCGGTGAAATCAAAAAATAAAGAAACTTGTTCAACAGAGAACGCCGAAAAACAGACCTCAAGCCACTACGCATCAAGTTCGCAACCCCCTCTCCCGTTTTTAGGGCCACATTACCAACAAAGCCATCGCAGACAATCACATCAGCCCGACCACTGACAATATCATGCCCTTCTACAAAGCCGATATAATCCAGCCCCTGCTGTACCTCAAGCTTTTCCAGGAGCAGATGATGAGCCAGCCTGACCTGCTCATTCCCCTTCATTTCTTCGGTACCAATATTCAGCAGAGCCACTTTCGGGGATTCTACACCGTACACCGATGAAGCCAACTGAGCCCCCATAATGGCAAACTGGTAGAGATGCATCGATGTACAATCAACATTCGCCCCCATATCCATCAACAGGGCACTGCCATCGTACGTAGGCACAGAAGCCGCTATGGCCGGACGATCAATACCAGCAAAGGTTTTTAGTACATAACGCCCCATCGCCATGAGAGCTCCGGTATTACCTGCACTTACACAGGCTTGCGCCGTACTCTTCGAGACCAGCTCAAGTACTTTCCACATCGAGGAATCTTTTTTTCCACGGAGTGCCAGTGAAGGCTTGTCGTGCATGGTAACGGTTTTTTCAGCGTGAATCAGGGTAAAGCGCGACCGATCAGAGAAGTCGGTATCGGAAAGATAATCTTCAATGAGCTGCCTGTCACCGACAAGCAGAAGATGAAGAGAAGAATAATGCTCGAGCGCTCTGAGAGCCGCCCGTATACGAGAACGGGGACCATCGTCCCCGCTCATTACATCAAGCGCAACAGTTAGTTGTGAACCAGCGTTTGCACCTGATGTCATTTTATTTCATGCCTCCGGGAGACATCAAAGCAATCACTGTACTCATTCCTTAGGGCAAGCATACCTGAGAACTTAGTCTTCGCCGGTTTCAACCACTTTCTTGCCACGGTAGAAACCTTCAGCAGAAACGTGGTGACGACGATGAGTTTCGCCGGAAGCTACCTCCACAGACAGCTGAGCAGAAGTCAGACTATCGTGGGAACGGCGCATATTACGCTTGGAACGGGTTTTACGGTTTTGCTGAACAGCCATGTGTCAACTCTCCTGGGTCGTAGTATCTGTTTTCAATTTGGCCAGAACGCTGAAAGGGTTACTGTTCTTGCGCTCTTCATCTGCCTCAATGGCAGCAGCCTGAGCCTCTTCTTCAGACTCAGTAGTAAAGTATTGCTGAGCTGAACAGTCCTCAGGCGGATGATAGGCCACCAGCGGAAGTGCCAGAATCAGCTCTTCCTCGAGAATAGGCAATAATTCTACCGGTTCATCACCGTACATCAACGGTTCAAAGTCTTCCGGCAGGGCTTTGGCCTGCTCGTCGGTCAGCACCCCCATCAAATGGAGATCAGCTCGCACAGGCAGCCTGGCCACATCCAGACAGCGCTGGCAGATCATGCTCAGTTCTGCCTCAACATGCCCTTCCAGCACAACCCGGTTGTTTTCACTCAATGAAAAGCGAAGATCAACCTGAACTTCGCCCCTGTCATCAACCAGACTGTCTACCAGCCGACTAAACTGACTCAATGCCAGGGAGCCTTGAAACTGCCTGCCTTGACGCGCGAATTTACGCGGATCAAAGGCTTTGGGTAATTGTCCGATAGCCATGAGTCACGGGGTTCACGGGTTGGTTGTCATAAGCGCGCAATAATAGGGGCAAGAAAAGTCTCTGTCAAAGGGTTTAACCGCATTAAGCTGTTTAACGTTCAGACCTGCAACCAACGGACTACAAAGCAACAATAACAATATGTAATTTCCGTTTATGCACACTTTTTTCTGAACTTTTGAGTCAATCCACATGATTGCCTGATATTCCAAACACAAAAGCTCTACCCGGAAAAGCTGAATCATCCTGCACCGACCAAAATTCAGACTGTTGAACCTGCGTTAATTGTCTATTGGATAAATCTTCTGATTCAGATAATCATATATTTGATGGAGTGTTGAGTAAGGGCGCGTCCAATGATCCCAACCTGTTTTACTTAATGTTTCGTCTACTGGAGTCCCATTATCAACAAATCTGGCATAGCTATTAGCCAAGGCGAATAAAGATGCGACTAACCCCACTTTAAGCATCCTGCCTGAGTGGGTGCTGCCATTGGCATCTGTTAGAA
>NZ_JAHHPR010000777.1:0-1252 GCF_024606255.1 Endozoicomonas sp. SESOKO3 | reverse complement strand
ATATAGCAGTATACGTGTATTATGCTCTTCAGCTGACTGCCGAAGGGACTGGTCGCGAATATTGGCATTCAATAAAACGGGTACCCCGAACGCTTTTGCCAGGCTCAGAGTTTCTGTGTCCATTAAATTGGCACGAATCTGAGGCAGATTTGAGCGATGTATAGCCCCTGTGTGAAGGTCTATACCGCATTCACAAAGGCTGACTATTTCTGTCAGGAACATGTGCGCTAACCGGCTCGCAAGTGAGCCTTTCGGGGAACCGGGAAAGCTTCTGTTTAAGTCTCGACGATCCGGGAGATACCGGCTTTGATAAAGCACCCCATAAACATTAACCATGGGCACAAGAATTAACGTACCCGCAGTCACTTTAAATGTCTTCAAATTGATGAGCCGGCGAATAATCTCAATACCGTTCAGCTCATCGCCGTGAATGGCTGCGGACACAAAGACCTTTGGACCAGGTTTTCTAGTGTGTATGACATGTACAGGCACCGAAAAATCCGTATCGGTATATAGCTTTGCAACCTCCAGACGAACTTGCCTGGTCTGCCCGGCCTTAATCACACAACCACCAATACTGATATCTGGTACTAACATCGTTGCTACCTTTAGCCTTTTCCACGAGTTCGGGTTGATTTCGTTGTTTTGCTTTCAATAAATTCGTAGATCATGCCAGCAACATTTTTTCCAGTTGCTTTTTCAATACCTTCCAAACCCGGAGAGGAGTTAACTTCCATAACCACTGGGCCATTGTCAGATTGTAAAAGGTCGACACCGCAGACGTTCAGTCCCATGACTTTTGCGGCATTAGCTGCAGTTGCTCTCTCCTCTTTTGACAAACGGACGAGTGTGGCTGTTCCGCCGCGATGCAGGTTTGAGCGAAACTCTCCATCTGCTGCTTGTCGCTTTATAGCTGCTACAACTTTGCTACCAATCACAAAACAACGGAGATCTGCACCGCCTGCTTCTTTAATAAACTCCTGTACTAATATATTCGCTTTTAACCCCATAAAAGCTTCAATGATTGCTTCTGCCTCTCTCTGAGTAGATGCCAGAACTACACCGATACCATGAGTACCCTCCAGTAATTTTACTACGACTGGTGCTCCGCCTACGTTCTTGATGAGATCCTTTACATTTTCGGGCTTACTGGCAAAACCTGTTCTTGGTAATCCAATATCTTTTCGTGACAACAGTTGTAAAGAACGTAATTTATCGCGTGAGCGGGTAATGGCAACAGATTCATTCACAC
>NZ_JAHHPR010000776.1:0-1249 GCF_024606255.1 Endozoicomonas sp. SESOKO3 | reverse complement strand
ATCCTCAATTTTCTGCCGTCCTCGCTACGGGCGCTATTCTCGGTCAGCCTCCTAGCACTCAAAAAACTAAACCAGCTTGATGGCCAGAGGGGGCTGGCGCGTTAAAATGCAAGACTCGCTGCTTTTCGATGGCTGCATACGCATCATTAAGTCTCTTAAAGTCGCACTCACCTTTGTTTGCAGTGAAAGGGTGAGAGAGTCATGAGGCTCCCTCTATTGCGATTAATGGGTTCTCGATTCTGAAGAGCTTCCAGGGTCAAGTACCTGTCCTATGAAGATGATTCTTTTCGTTATTTTATTTCGCAAGATATAAAGAAATGGTCGATCAAATATGATTGATTGTCTCGTCCCTCCCCCACATCCTCCAGTTGCACAAGTGTGTCTGGCAGCTGATGCCCGGGTTCCTGCTTCATTCACTTCCAGTGCGCAATGTTGATTGAAAAATACACCACTAATAGTTGTGGTATGAGACAGCATAGCGCCTAAACTGGGCGACTCTAAAAGAAAATGTAAGCCCGCTTGTTGTAAAGCCTTATTCAGGTCAGTCTTGGAATTAACTTTAAAGGCTGGAAGTTCAAGACCCATCGTTGAACTTGATGAATATGATTCTTCAGATTCAAATGATGAAAGTAATGCCGCTATGATTTCTGTCGATACCTCATGAGGCATTATCCCAGTCGGGGGTAAAACCAAAATCATTTCATGATCTCCCTGATAGGGAACGGTTACTGCTTCCCAATCATTGTGATTAACGTATTGAGAATGATCAATTTCTCCACGCATAAATCTATCTAAAACGACTGCCTGATTACTGGATAAAGTAAATAAACGTGCACTTCGGGTACTAAAAGATCTTTCCCACAGCCCCTTGAAGTAAACAGAACTTATGATTGCCATGAGTGTGTCTGATTGCCACTGTTGACTGTCGCAAAATTCTCGAACCATGCCATGGGTTAATTGGCAAAAAAGATGGTTGAGTGCTTGGGCGAGGCTTTCTATGGATGTACGATTGGAGAAGTCGACGTTATCATGAATATCGGCGTTTATTTGTTTAAGTCTCGCTCGGTAGGTGTCCTGAAGCTGAAGTTGAGAGGACACGAGCAAGCAATTCGCAATACAGTATTGTTCCTGTCCACCGGAGGCTGCACATGCCCCTTCTGCACCGGACGGTTCAGAGTAGTCCTCTCCCAGGCAGTCTTCAAGCCAGTGCCGGGTTAGACCATCAGCGCCCATGAGTAGAAGTGCCAGT
>NZ_JAHHPR010000775.1:0-1949 GCF_024606255.1 Endozoicomonas sp. SESOKO3 | reverse complement strand
TTACACGGCTTACAGGAGTTTGAGATGGAAGTCGGCATTATCATGGGGTCCAGGTCAGACTGGCCAACGATGAAACTGGCAGCGGACATGCTGGACCGGTTTGGAGTCCGTTATGAAACCAGAGTGGTTTCAGCGCACCGGACTCCCCAGCTGTTGGCTGACTATGCCACAGGCGCTAAAGAGCGGGGCCTCAAAGTCATCATTGCAGGCGCAGGCGGCGCGGCTCACCTGCCCGGCATGGCAGCCGCTTTCACTAGCCTGCCTGTTCTGGGAGTCCCCGTTCAGTCCAAAGCACTGAAAGGTATAGATTCATTACTGTCTATCGCACAGATGCCCAAGGGGATTGCCGTAGGAACTTTGGCCATTGGCGAGGCAGGTGCCGCCAATGCGGGTATTCTGGCTGCTCAAATCATTGGTACGCACAATGAAGCGGTCATGGCTAAGATAGAAGCTTTCCGTAAAGAACAAACGGACACGGTTCTGGCTAATCCCAATCCGGCTGAGGATTAATCTGATGCATGTTTTAGTGCTGGGGGCAGGCCAGCTGGCGCGAATGATGTCATTGGCTGGCGCACCGCTGAACATTCAAATAAGTGCTTATGATGTCAACAGCGAAACAGTGGTTCACCCGCTGACTCAAATGACCACCGGTAATGACTTGGCATCCGCTATCAGACAGGCTGATGTCATTACCGCAGAATTTGAACACATTCCCCTCGATATTCTGGCTGTCTGTGAGAAAAGCGGCAAATTTCTGCCTTCTACAGAAGCCATCAAGGCAGGTGGCGACCGGCGTATCGAGAAAAAAAGACTGGACGATGCCGGTGTTAAAAATGCCCGATACTTTGTCATTCAGACTTATGAAGACTTCCACAAAGCGATTGAGCATGTGGGTGTGCCTATGGTTCTCAAGAGTGCTTTGGGCGGCTACGACGGTAAAGGGCAGTGGCGGTTAAAAGAGCTTGATCAGGCTGATACCATCTGGGCAGAAATGGCCGAATGCATTGCAGCTACTGATCATCAGGCGATTGTTGCTGAAGAGTTTGTCCCCTTTGTTCGTGAAGTCTCACTGGTCGGTGCCCGAAGTGCAAACGGAACGGTTGCTGTCTACCCTCTGGCCGAGAATGTTCATACCAACGGAGTACTGAGTCTTTCTACAGCCATCACTGATCAGGCATTGCAGGAACAGGCAAAGCAGATGTTCACTGCTGTCGCTGAGAGTCTTGGCTATGTCGGAGTGCTGGCACTGGAGTTTTTTGATGTGAGTGGTTCCCTGCTGGTCAATGAAATCGCGCCAAGAGTGCACAACTCCGGGCACTGGACTCAGCAAGGTTCTGAAACCTGTCAGTTCGAAAACCATCTTCGCGCTATCTGTGCAATGCCTCTGGGCAGCACCCGACTGATCCGAGAAACCACCATGATCAACATATTGGGTGAAGACAGGCTTCCTGAAGCGGTGATGGCAGTGGCAGGCGTTCATGTACATTGGTACGGCAAAGTAAAACGTTCTGGCCGTAAGATGGGCCACATCAATGTTTGTGGTGATAGCTCTGGCAGTGTGCAAAACAAACTCTCTGATCTCGCGCAATGGCTCGATCAGGCAGCCTATCCTGCGCTGCATGAATTTGTCCGGAAGTCATCGACACAAGCTTGAGTCAATCCTGATCAGCTAGCAGCGTTTACACAGCCTTGCTAAACTCTGCTACTCGCTGATCAAGTTGATAAAACGCTATGTCTAAAATTCAGGCTGTTATCGAACAGGGCGGCGTCATAGCCTACCCTACGGAGGCGGTCTGGGGGCTCGGGTGTGACCCCTGGAATCGGGAAGCTGTCTACAAAGTGCTGGCCATCAAGCATCGCCCTGTTGAAAAAGGGTTGATACTGGTCGCCTCCTCTCAACAGCAGTTTGCCCCCCTGCTTTCTAACCTGACTGAAGCGCAGCCTGAAAC
>NZ_JAHHPR010000774.1:0-1168 GCF_024606255.1 Endozoicomonas sp. SESOKO3 | reverse complement strand
GCTTTAGACATATTGCAGTCAATCTGCTGAACAACACGAAAACCTTCAAAGCAGGCCTGAAGGGAAAGCAAAGGAAAGCTGTTATGAACACATGCTACCTGGCTGAAGTGCTTGCTGGGCAGGGACTTTCATGATTATTCCGTGGCTGCGTAAAGCAACGCAGCCTTTATCTGTTCTGCCAGAAGATTAGGGTGTTCATCCAATATTTCTGCTTGCGTCATACCACTTGCCAGCATTTCGAGTATGTCAGTGACCGTTATTCTGGTCCCCTTAATGGTAGGTTTTCCAAAACGTTTTGCCTGATCAATTTCAATATGCTCTAAATAATCGTCCTTACTCATGATTCGCTCCTGGATGAGAAAATAAACATTATATTGCGAGACAATGGCTTAGATCGTCTACAGATTTAAACGTAGGCAAGCTGATTGATGATTTACAGCTTGATACTACAAAGGCAATCCACCTTTTAGGCTGGCAATCGCCCTATCCTGTCAAACAGGGTATTCGGGCTACCGTTTTGGCCTATTCTCCAGGTAAAAAATGAAGTGTATCGTTTCCTCGATTGCCTGCTGGCTTTACTCGGTCTTATTCTCAGCTCGCCTTTACTTCTGGTGATTTATATTATGGGTTTTCTCGATACCGGCTCTCCCCTGTTCAGCCAGGAACGGGTTGGCCGTTATAAAAAGCCGTTTGTGCTTGTGAAGTTCCGTACCATGCAAGTGGATACTATCTCTGTTGCCAGTCATCTTGTCCCTTCCTCATCCATTACGCCACTGGGTCGCTTCTTACGTAAAACCAAGCTGGATGAACTGCCACAGCTCTGGAATGTTCTGGTTGGCGATATGAGTCTGGTAGGCCCAAGACCTAATCTCTTTAATCAGAAAAAGTTGATTGAAGCCCGTGAACAACTCGGAGTGTATAATGTGCTGCCCGGCGTCACCGGTCTTGCGCAAGTCAGACAGATTGATATGTCTACCCCTGAACTGCTTGCCAGAACAGACAGCCAGATGATCCGCTCCTTAACTCTGCAGGATTATTTTAAATATATTTTAATGACTGCGACGGGAAGAGGCCGGGGAGATCGGGTGAGATGAGTATTAAAGGAGCAAAATTACAAAAACCCCAGCCGATCACTCAACTGGGGTTTTGCTTTATTCAATGCCTGGCG
>NZ_JAHHPR010000071.1:0-1064 GCF_024606255.1 Endozoicomonas sp. SESOKO3 | reverse complement strand
GGCAAATACCTCTCTGAAGTTCAGGGAGAAGAAGATGTTTTTCGTACCTGCCTTAAAGTGATGGCTTCAGGTTACCGGCCTGAAGTTTGTTCGCAAGGCATACCGCAACCCATGGCGCTGATCATTCAGCAGTGCATTAACTGCCAATATGGCGGAGTAGTCATGAGTTTTCAGTCTTTTCAGGATGATACTATCAGGGTTGAGTATACACCCGGTCAGCCCAGAGGCGTATTGACAGGACAGTCCGGTAACACGCCTCACCGCATTGATATTTCATACAAAGCAGGCGCTGACCACTCTCAATACTATCGCGGAACGATTTCAAGTCACTTCATCCTGAACAAAAACACAGATAATAAAGGCTATTCAGAAACAAGAATTCTTGATACGGACACTCAATCAGACGACCTTAGTCAGCCACCCGGTAATGACATGCTTGATGAACTCAGGGAGATGGTGATAAAGCTCGAAGACCTTTTGCTCTGCCCCGTGGATGTGGAATTTGCCATCGATCATCAGGGCCGCCTGTTCCTGTTGCAGGTACGCCCTGTTACCCGACTCTCCGGGGACATGGATTTTGCTATGGCCATACCCGAAGACACTCTGGCCCTTGGCGAGGCCGTCAGCGAAGGCTATTGTACCGGACCCATCTGGTTGGCCAAAAAACGACAGGCAGACTCTATGCCAGACGGAGCCATTGTTTTGGCCCGACACGTCGAAGAATGGATGCTTGAGCCTGAGTTCCTGAAGCGGGCAGGGGGGTTTTGTCATTGCCGAAGGTGGCTTCAATGATCATGTAGCGATTCTCATGAGACAGGAACAAAAAAGACTGTTGCTGGGCGGTGAGCAGTTTGCGGCCCTGGCCGCTCAGGATGGTCAGCAGGCGACGCTGGCCTGCGGCCGTTTTAATGGTAATTCCGGAGCCTTCGTAGTTGCCGGTGACCTTACCGAAAAACTGGCCAGTCGCATTAGCCTGTCAACTGCTGTTTTTGATGTCCCGTTGGCAAAAGCCGTCCCGTCACGGGATGATTTAACCCCCGATGAAGGCACATTCTGTCATGTTG
>NZ_JAHHPR010000773.1:0-11708 GCF_024606255.1 Endozoicomonas sp. SESOKO3 | reverse complement strand
CCTCAATTTCTTGCAATCCTCGCTACGGACGCTTAAGTCCGACAGGCTGCTAGCGCTGGTTGCGTGATGGGTAGCTACACAGTTTATCCAGCCTTGGCTGGATGTTTTCGGTGACTTTCAAGGAAGGTAGATGTCACCCCAACTTGTACAGCTAAATCATAATGCTGCTGATTCTCTGATTGTTCAGGGTGAAGTCATACATCACCAGATACCGGTACACCTTGGGCTTTTCCCTTTTTGCACCAAGTATCCAGGGTTGCATCAGTAATGCTGGTTTCTCTTTTAAGCTGAACCACGGAAACATTATTGGGTGGCATCATCCTCTGAATAATGGAATTCTTTCATTTCTTTGGAGTAGCGAGCCATAATAGCCTCTTTCTAAATGCTTTCAGTTATTGAGAGTCATGAGTCAAAATAAACGACATCTGTCCTGATAAATGAGATTATTTCGTTCACTACAGTAAGTAGAAAAAATATTATGAGTCAGTGATTTAAAAAACTAAGTCGTTTAATGTAAAACGATAAAGTTCTTACTATTAACGTAAGGTGAGAGATTATTGTAACCGCACTGAGTGTGACGGGCTATAAAATCCCTATTAAATTTATATTAAATTTATATTTAATTTTGATGCTTGTTTATTAGTCCAGTTTGAAGATTTCGCAACCATCCATCTTGGATTTTTCTTATTTTTTAGGGGTTACATTTCGCCAATTGTTGATTTTTAGCTTTTAATACTTACTTTTTCTGGAAAGAGTTTCGGGGCACTACTTTTAGTCGTATGCATCAGCATAAGTATAAGACATACGCCTTATGATTGACGCCAAAACACTCTTTTGATACTTTCTATGCCCATCGAATCGACAGCCAGATTGAAGCGGTTTGTTCGGACGTGTGAGCCCTTTCATAAAAATACCGGCCATCAGTGATGAACCAGATCTGAGATACAAAATCTTAAATCATACTGGTTATCTTTGTCTTGCTATTCCAATATTCAGTAGTTGATTGAAGGGCGGTAGCGTGCTCAAGAGTGATTTTAGATTACTAAGGAAAAGCTTTTTTCTTCTCTTTATTTTTTCCTCAAGTGTCAAGGCCGACGAATGTATAAGGCCTTTACCTTTTGATTCAGTATGTTTAGAGGCGGAGATAGCAGCAGCGATCAAGTATGATGATAATATCTTCCGTAGCCGCAGCAAGAAAGGTTCTTCGGTTTATGTTCTAAGCCCACGGCTTTCTACTTTTCTTAAAAATGATAACAATCGGTATAGCCTGACCTTAAATGCAGCCAGAAATGACTATTCAAGGTTTCAAACGGGTAGTTTTCTTGATTATGGCCTGTCAGGCAGAATCGAGCATGAACTGAACAGCCGACATAGAATCAATCTAGATGTGACCGATGAGTTGTCTCATGATTTGAGTTCAGAAGAAGAGAGAGAAAACCTCTTTCTTGAATACCAGCAGCGGATTATTTCTGGAAAATATGGTTTTGGATCCAAAAGAGCGAAAGCCCATATAGACTTTGAGTATCAGTTGAACACAAGAAACTATGAAGATAGTGGTTTGAACGATCTCCGATTAGAAGACTATGGGTTATTATTTTTCTTGCAGTTGAAGCCTGACACAGATGCAGTATTTGAGGTATCCCATCGTTCACTACAATATCCTGATCTGGAAAATACAGGCTATGAAGTCAGCAGTTATCTGGCTGGTTTTAACTGGAATTACAGCTCCAAGACATTGTTCTTTCTGAAACTGGGGCGTCGATATCAGGTGGCAGATGAGAGTCAGGCAGGAAAAGAAGGTTTTACCGGATGGGATGCTGGTCTCACATACAAGCCAAGAACTTACTCCGTATTCAAACTAACAACCGGTCAAGATTATGATTACGATTACGATGAGCCTCAGAGTGCTAATTTCATACAGGCTCGTTTTATTGATTTTTCCTGGCGTCATGGCTGGAGCGCCAAATTAGCCACCAGATTGGGTTGGATCTATTCAGATGACCGATTGTTTGACGGATCAGGTACCTGGCTTGAGCAGAGAGACATTTATAAATACTCGATTGGCTTATTCTACGAGCCACGACGTTGGTTGACTGTATCGTTGAACTGGAAATATACCGTCAGAAGAGAGGACTCTTTTTCTCCTGATTACGGGTCAGGAGGATATAATCGAAACCAGTATCTAATGACCGGCAAAATCACCCTCTGATCCAGCAGCTATAGGGACATAAAAAGTGAAAAAGACAGTAACAATAATCCAGATGTTTCTTCTGGTTGCCCTGTTTTCTCCGATTGCCCATGGCAAGTTCAATGCTTTGGATAGTTCTTCCTATCAGCTCGGTGTGGGGGATCGAATCATTGTCTCAGTCTATGGCGAAGAAGAGATGAGCCTGAAAGAAGCCAGGCTCAGTGATGCTGGCACCATTTCCATGCCTTTTATCGGTGAGATTAAAGTCAGCGGGATGTCGGTAGGGCGCTTGCAGAGATATATCGAGGGCAAGCTCAGAGGTGATTATTTGGTTGAGCCTAATGTAACGGTGAGAATTCTTGAGTATCGAAAGTTTTTTGTAAGGGGGCAGGTTAAAGAACCCGGTGCCTTTGCTTTTGAACCCGGGCTGACATTAGGAAAAGCCGTTGCGCTGGCAGGTGGCTTTACCGAACGTGCTGCTAAGAAAACGGTAACAGTCGTCAGGGAAAATGTGCAGGGAGAGCAAAGGATCCTGACCTTCAAGCTGAGTGAGCGACTTCAGCCAGGTGATATCATTAACGTTCAAGAAAGCTTTTTTTGATGAATCAGCCAGTAAAGTATGCAACCGTAGTAAAGCCCGGAAATACAGAAGTTATATCCATCTACGAACTTTTCAGTGTTTTGAAGATGTATCGATGGCTGATTCCGGCTTTTACTCTTCTTGTGACGTTAGCTGCCGTTTTTTTCGTGCATATACTCAAACCTCAATATCGTGCAACTGCGACACTTATGATTGAGGATAGGGATAAGAGCATTATCTCAATCAAAGATGTATATGGTATAGCTGGCAGCGATACTTATCTGAACACTCAGTATGAAATTCTGAGATCCAGGACGGTTATGGAGAGGGCTTTACGTGATCTGATTAGTCAGGGGAAAGTGTCATTCGACAAAAATCATCAGAGCTTCAACACTTTTTTGGACGAGTTTGCCAAGCAATATTCTGTCAGTCTGGTTAGAAAAACCCAGATTGTTTACATTGCCTACCAGTCCGAAAGCCCGGAGCTGGCGGCAAGTGCTGCGAATGCTATTGCCCACGCTTACATAGATGCTTGGCTTGATTTGAGGCTGGCTGTGTCCAACCATGCCAAAGATTGGATGGAGGTCCGGCTTAAGGATCTGACAGCAGAGCTCGAAGAAGCTGAGCAGGCTCTTCAGAGTTACCGGGACCATCAAGGTTTGATTGATCTGGGGGGAGAACTGGTTTTGTCCCGAAGTGAGTTAACCGCGCTCACTGAGTCTCTTGCAGAAATTCGGGGGCAGCTTGCTGCAGCAGAAAGCATCTATCAGCAAGTCAGGAATACCGGCAAAGATAATTTTGAGGATCTGAGCTCTTTGCCTATCGTTTTGCAAAGTGACCTGTTACAGAGGCTGAAGGAAGACAAGTCGGTACTTGAACTCGAAGTTGAGGAACTCTCTCGCCGTTATGGGCCCAAGCACCCGAGGATGAAGTCTGCCCTCAGTAAAGTTGAAAGCATTAATCAGAATATCCAGAAGCAAATAAGGAAAATTGTCCAGGGTGCAGAGCGAGAGTATGAGGTGGCTCTGGCCAATGAGAAGGCGATTCAGGCCAATGTTGAAAGGGCCAGAGCTCAGGTCCGGGAAATTAATCGTAAACAGTTTCGTTTGAACGAGCTGGAGCGTCAGGTTCAGACGAAGCGGGATCTATACGATGTTTTCTTTACCCGAATTGGTGAGACCCAAGCTACGTCTGATCTGAATACCAGTAATGCCAGAATTGTTGACGAAGCTATTGTTCCTCTGCGTCCACACAGTCCTGAAAAGAAGTTGATCGTTGTGTCTGCCGCTGCCATTGCTTTTGTCTTAGCTTTAGTTTTGGTTATGATCCGTGAAATGCTTGACAACACGATAAGGATTTCCAGAGATGTTGAAGAGAAACTTCAACAGAAGCTACTGGCGGTAATACCTGAAAAGAAGCAGCCCAAACGTAAAGGGAAAGATCCTCTGAAGTTTTCTCCAGTGTCTTGCGACGCATTTTCTGAGGCCATAAGAACCGTTCGCTCAAGTATTCAGTTGGGCGCCAGCCCGGATCAAAAGGTATTTGCAGTCACTTCAACAGTAGCATCGGAAGGTAAAACCAGCATTGCATTCAATACGGCAATCGCCTTTGCAGAGCTTGGACGAACTTTATTGATCGAAACCAATATGAGAAAGCCTGCTATTCAAAAATATATTGACAGTGTCGCTTGCACTGAAGGATTAGTCGACATTCTGCAAAATCAGGCACACGTTGATTCTTGCATCTCTCAACATGGGAAGTTGTCTGTTCTTGCATCAGGATCTGAAACCGCTGCCGCACAGGACCTGTTAGCTTCAGAGAGATTCTCGAACCTGCTTGGGCTTTTACGGAAACAATACGACTACATTTTTATAGATTGTCCTCCAGTTGAACAAGTCAGCGATGCTTTGTTGGTGGCTGAGGTCTGCGACGGCATCCTCTATATCGTAGGCGCCGGGAAGACAAATGTTGAGCGAGTCAATGCAGCATTAGGGCGTGTAAATCAGTCAGGGACCAATATCACAGGTGTGGTACTGAATAAAGCTGACCCATCAAGAACTCTATATAAGAGCTAGAGCGTTGATAGCTATAAACAGGCCAGAACTCAGACAGTTTGTATTGGCTTTCATCATTGTTTTTTCATTGATGTTCAACTCCATGTTTGGTGCACTCGCCGGGCTGGTGTTTCTGGCGGCAGGCATGCTGGTTTTGGTAATCGATTATGGTCAGTCGCTAGCATTTTGTCGAAAGCACTGGATCATCCTGCTTATTCCAATGCTGGCCATGCTGTCTTTTTTGTGGTCTGACCAGCCGGGTAAGAGTCTTCGAAGCGGTCTTCAGTTATTTCTTACAAGCATTATTGCCATTGTTCTGGCGGAGACCACCAGAGAAGATATTTTCCTGTCTGCAGCGGCTTGCGCGATGTTGATTGCAATGTTGATATCCCTGCTTTTTGGCAGTAGCGCGATCAATGGGTTGACCCAAGAGGTCGTTCTGACCGGTATCTACCAGAGTAAAAACTTTCTTTCTGTGCACTCAGCCTTGAGCTTCTTTACGGGTCTGACGTTGATGTTTAATCGTCATCATGGCTGGATCTTCAGAGGACTGGGAGCCTTGTTGACGTTGATTAGTTTCATTGTGCTGTTGAATGCCAAGTCCCTGGCAGGGCTGGTAGCTGTTGTCGTGAGTGCTTTTGCCGGTCTACTCGTCATCTTTTACCTCAAATGGGAGATGAGAGGCTTCAGTCGCAGAGCCATCAATTTCTTTCTGATTCTTACTGGTGTCTGTTTGGGCCTTGCCATCGTTCTCTTTGTTTCCCAAGGGTATTTTGATGAACTCATGTATAGCCTTGACAAGGACCCCACTCTGACAGGACGTACTTATATTTGGCAGAGAGGGTTAGAGTTTTTCTGGTCAAACCCGGTTCTGGGAACTGGCTTTCAGGCTGTTTTTTATCAGGGAAACGCTGTTGCTGAGGATATCTGGGAAGCTTTAAACTTTACATCCGGGGCCAAATTCAATTTTCACAATATGTTTGTGGATATTCTGATTGAGTTGGGAGTCGTCGGGTTAACGGTTTTTCTGGCCGTTATATTAATACAGTGTCGTAGGATTCTTCTGGAACGATCCCTTGTTATGGGTAGCCGGGAGAGCTATGCAGTATTCATATTTATCTTCATGCTTTCTCAGACCATTCTTGAGGTCAGTTGGTTCAGGGAGTTCTCTATAATGCAGCTACTGATCTGTTTTTCCTGGGTTTATCTGACACCGCGTTCAGAAGTCAACCCCATCCGAATTGTCTATCAATAATAACGCCGTTTTGCAGGATTAAAGTATGGCTGAACAAGATGTTCTGGTGGTGATTCCCTGTCTCAACGAATCTGAGCATATCGAGTCTTTAATCCGGCAGATTCTGGAGAACTATAAAACATGCAGACTGGTCATCGTCGATGGTGGCAGCAGTGATGGTACCCGCTCTATTGTCAGTCAACTAGCTGATCAAGATAGCCGAGTCAGGTTGTTGGATAATCCAAAAAAAATTCAAAGTGCCGGCGTTAATCTGGCGATTGAAGAATATGGAGAAGGCTACGAGTGTTTTATTCGAATGGATGCACATGCAACTTATCCCGAAAATTTCATTTCCAGCCTAATGACCGAGTTTGAGAAGCTGTCGGCGGATTCGGTCGTAGTCTCAATGCAAACCTGTGGACATTCGCGTTTTCAGGAAATGGTAGCGATTACCCAGAACTCATTACTGGGCAATGGTGGCTCAACACATCGCAATAAAGTACAGGAAGGGCAGTGGGTGAAACATGGTCATCATGCTCTGATGAGGGTATCCGCTTTTCAGGCTGTGGGGGGGTACAATGAATCTTATGTAGCCAATGAAGACTTTGAACTGGACCATAGACTCACAGAAGCAGGATACAGGATATGGCATACCGCAGAAACGGTCATGAACTACTACCCTAGAAAGACCCTGACTTCCCTGTTCGGCCAGTACCATCGTAATGGCGTTGGGGTGGCCAGTCATACCCTGCAGCACAGAAAATCTCTGAAGCTGCGACAGGCTTTGCCCATGCTGGTATTTCCATCTGCGCTCCTGCTCTTGCTGGCACCTGTCAGCTTTGTTTTTTTGCTGCCAGCTGTTCTCTGGTGCTTCGTTTGTGTGGGATATGGGCTCGTTCTTGGGGTTTATAACCGATCTTTATACGGCTGTTTGTCAGGCCTGGCTGCGGCAACCATGCATATGGGCTGGTCACTGGGATTCTGTGGTGAAATCGTGAATGGATTGACGCGTCGACTTAAGGGAAGAGCGTATTGATATGGATGTATGCGCAGCCATCTGCACTTTTCGGCGTCCAGCCGTTAGAAAAACACTGGAGTCCCTGGGCCAGCAAAGGGTTCCGGAAGGCGTAAAGCTGTCTGTACGGGTGGCAGATAATGACCTGGAACCGGCAATGAAAAGCCAGATTTTGGCTATCGCTGCTGAAGCCGGACTGAATTTGACCTACATACATGCTCCCTACCGTAATATATCCATAGCCAGAAATGCCTGTCTGGATAATCTTGATTCGGACTACCTGATCTTTATCGATGACGATGAAGAGTTAGCTGAAGGATGGCTGGTAGCTATGTTGAGCAAAGCAGAAAAAACGGCTGCTCAGGTGGTTTTTGGCCCTGTTTTGGCGATTTATCCTGAAAACTGCCCCGAATGGATGGAGCGTTGTGATTTTCATACGACAAAACCTCAGTATGAAGAGGGTGTGATCCAGACCGGTTACACAGGCAACACCCTGCTGGATATGCGGTCTGAGATCATCAATGGAGAAAGGTTTAATCTGTCTCTGGGTCAGACGGGAGGTGAGGATACAGAGTTTTTTACCCGTTTGTTCAGAAATGGAGCAAAACTGGTCTATGAAGAGAATGCCATTGCTTATGAAGAAGTGCCTGCACACAGGGCAAAACTTCGCTGGTTGATCAAGAGACGTTATTGTGCCGGACAGTCCTATGGCCATCGGTTGATAACAGGTCGGGAGAACAGCAGTGCTATTCAAAGTGCAATTGAACTGACGAAAGCGGTTATTAAGGTATTCATCTGCTTTGTCGGCTTGCTCTTGTTCTCAACACATTCACTGAAGAGAAACTTCTGGCTATTGCGGGGCTGCCTTCATCTTGGGGTCACTTCCAAGCTTATTGGCAGAGAAAACCTTAAGCAGTATTAGCGTCAGTACAAAGAAAAATAACAATGCATCCCTCGAAGTCGCGGGTTAATCTGGTTAAATTGACAGTATGTCCGATGAAAGTTCAATGACCAAAGGAGTGATATGGCTGTTTATAAGCAAATTTTTCCCACCGGCCATAACCTTTGCTGTTTTTACCTACACTGCCAGAATTCTCAGCCCTGAAGATTTCGGTTTGGTGGCACTTGCCCTGGCGTTGATATTTCTGGCAGCCTGTCTGCTACCCAGTGGCTGGCGGGATGGTCTGATCAAATTTGAAAAGATTGACAGTCGCCACATCAGCAGTGTTTTCTGGCTCAATCTATTGGTAGCACTGACAATCAGTGCAGTGTTGACGGGATTCAGTTACCTGTCCCTGTTCCAGTTTCAAACCGATGTATTTAATCTGGCATTGAGAATTCTTTGCCTCAAGCTGCTCGTTGATGACTCGTTTAATACATTGAATGCGGTGCTTTTGCGTGAACAGAAGTACGCAACCATTGCCATCAGGGTGACACTATCCAGCTTTCTGTCTGCGGCTATTATAATTGCCCTGATTCATGCAGGTTTCGGGGTCTGGGCCCTGATCTGGTCTCAGGTCATATTGTCTGTTGTTAACTTCATTGCGGTGTTTATTCCCACCAGAGGCTATCTGAAGTTTTACTGCTCAGTGGGTATACTCAAGTCAATGGCTTCATTCGGTTGGTATAGTACGGTGACTACCGGACTTTCAGAACTAGGTAAGCATTACGACTCAGTCATCATCGGTTCCTTTTTAGGCAATAAAGAGCTAGGCTTTTTTAATGTTGCCAAACGACTGTCGGATGTTGTCAGTGATATCTGTATTGGCACCATAAACGATGTCAACTTCCCTTTACTGGCCTCTCAACAAAGTGACTTTGAGCGGGTTAGAACCTCATTTCAGAACTCTGTCTATCTGACCTCCATGTTGCTGTTTCCGGTATTTACCTTGCTGTTTATTGAGGCAGACATGATCTTCAGCATCTTGTTTACTGAGCAGTGGAGCAGCGCAGTGGGCGTTTTTCAGGCATTCTGTATCATTCTTTTAACAGTTGCTCTCGGGGTTCCACAGAAGAGCATCATTCTGATCTGTGATCATGCCCAGTGGTGGGTGAGTAGACAGATCATTTTGCTTATGATCATTATGCCACTGACTGCTATAGCGGCTTCCAAAGGTATGGCGATGTTGCTGGTGGTGTTTGTTCTTAGCAAATTTATTTTTTGCACGATCTCCATGATCAAATCTTGTGACCTGCTTGATCTCAAGCTAACCGATTATCTGGGTAATATCCGGGTAGCTATTCTGGGTTGCTTTTCATTCATTATTGTCCTTTATCTGGCGGAGAATGCTATTCCTCTGCATCCTGTCATTCACTTGGTGGTGGATACAGCCATCGCGGTTTCTATTTATCTGTTTGTTGTCATGTTGTTGGATTATCGGCGGGTCAAGGCAACGCTATGTGATCTGATGCCAAGATATCAGCCTCTGTTTCACAAGCTGGAATGCTGTTTGAACTTGATTTTCAGGTGATCCATGAAGTTAACGTTTTACCAGGGTGAAGTGCCTAATTTCGGGGATGAGTTGAACCGCATTTTGTGGGATGAACTCATTGAACCTGGCTTTTTTGATGACGATGAAGCCCAGTTGTTTTTAGGAGTAGGTTCGATCATCTGGAATGATTTTGATCCTGATGCAAAAAAACTGGTGGTCGGGTCAGGTTATGGAGGTTATACCGATTTGCCTGATGTGCATGACGGCAACTGGCAATTCTGTTTTGTGCGGGGGCCCCGTACCGCAGCTTTTTTGGGCTTGGATAAACAGCTGGCGATCACTGACTCGGCAATCCTGACGCATTTTGTTGGCAGGCCATCGACAGATAAAAAGTTTAAGGCGAGCTTCATGCCTCATTTTCAGAGTATCGATAGGGGAAACTGGGAGCAGGCTTGTATGCTTGCGGGTATCCACTTTATTGATCCCCGTGATGACGTTAAGGTGATACTGGATGCTATTGAGCAAAGTGAACTGATCATTTCAGAGGCAATGCATGGAGCCATTCTGGCAGACACCCTCAGAACCCCCTGGTTAGCTGTTGAACCGTTGGCCAGCCTGCATCGACACAAATGGTATGACTGGAGCGAATCATTGGAGATGACGTTGGAGTTCAGATCCATGCCAGCTTCAAGTCTCAGAGATTTCTGGGCAAAAACAACCGGTGGAACCGGACTGGGCAAAAAAAGTCAGATAGCGGAAAGAATTCTGGCTTTTACCCGGAATTATTTTATCAAGGACGCCGCTAGTCGCTTGAATAAGCTATCAGAAGAAACGGGCTTCCTCAGCGATGAAGCTGTTTTCAAGACTAAGGCTCATCAGGCATTGGAGGCTTTATCAACCATTGCCCCTGTTAAAGTTTGAATCAGTTCTACTGATGGAAAGAGAGCAAGGAAGACTCCTGACCTGAACAGAAGAATAAAAATTGAAGATGTTTGACCATGATTATCAGTAAACCGGAAATAACCCGCAGCAATGGTTTAGCCAGATACTCGGCAAGAATCAATTATGCTCTCGGTGATAAGACGTTAGAATACTCTATTCAGGAAGAGTTTTCAGAGCTGATGTCAGACAGAGCGGATGCCGCATTATTGGCAGTTTTGATTCCGGCGATGAGCAGGGGAGAGAGTATCAGGGTTGAGGGTGCCGTTTCTGAGCACCTTTATCATCATCTGTCGGGTCCTTATCAACATATACTGAAAAGTATTATGCCTTGTCTGCAATTGGTCGAATTATCGGCCGATCAGATCGTCAACTCTTCGTATGATGGCAAGGGCGTTATAACCGGCTTTTCTGGTGGTGTTGACTCATACTGTACGCTGGCTGACTATTTTTACTCCGAGGTTTCACCCGGCTTCAAAGTGACCCATCTGATCTATAACAATGTTGGGTCTCACGGTAAGAAGACAAACCCTGAAATACTCTTCAATGACCGGTATGAAGCATTGAAGCCTGTAGCGGATAAAATCGGTTTGCCTTTTATCAAGGTTAATTCAAACCTTGACCAATTCTATTGCGATCATCTGCATTTCATGCAGACTCACACGGCAAGAAACACCTCTGTAGCCTTGCTTTTGCAGAAAGGAATAGGCCTCTACCTCTATGGTTCTGCCTATGCCTATCCGGAAGTGTTTATAGGTGAAACTGACTCTATGGCGCACAGTGATTTAATGGCTTTGCCCATGCTGTCGACAGAATCTCTGAGAGCCCTCTCGGTAGGCAGTGAATACACCCGGGCTGAGAAAACCATACGAGTTGCCGGTGTTGAAGATTCATATACGTCCTTAGACGTTTGTGTTGGGGATGAAGTCGCAGGTAATTGCAGCAAATGCGTAAAGTGTCTGAGAACATTGCTGACTCTCGATATAGCCGGTGAGCTGGACAAGTACTCCGCAGTGTTTGATCTGGATGTCTATCATCAACACAAAGACAGTTATTGCAGCAGGATTCTCATCAGCAGGGCACCATTGGAGCGAGAAATTGCCCTTCTTGCCAGCAAAAAAGCCTTTCGTTTCCCATTATCATCTCATTTAGGCTCACTGGTTCGTTTTTGTACCAGTGGCAGTAAATACGTTTTCAGGCTCTCAAAAAAACTGCTAGCAGCCTGTCGGACTTAAGCGTCCGTAGCGAGGATTGCAAGAAATTGAG
>NZ_JAHHPR010000772.1:0-1760 GCF_024606255.1 Endozoicomonas sp. SESOKO3 | reverse complement strand
GAATGCAGAAACACAGATTGCAGCTGTCGCACATAGGGTAA
Source organism: Endozoicomonas sp. SESOKO3 (assembly GCF_024606255.1). Classification (NCBI taxonomy): domain Bacteria; kingdom Pseudomonadati; phylum Pseudomonadota; class Gammaproteobacteria; order Oceanospirillales; family Endozoicomonadaceae; genus Endozoicomonas; species Endozoicomonas sp. SESOKO3. The sequence continues at coordinate 1,719 of NZ_JAHHPR010000772.1, read as the reverse complement.
TGGAGCAACGATCAGAACAGAAGAATGAACAGGAACGATTCTCTTATGCACTTTTTATTGATAGTAGTATGGATGCAGACTTATTTAAGTATAACTCTAAAGGGGGGCTTGTTTTTGAGACTAGCTTCAAAGAATTTTTAGACAATATTTTACGTAATACTTATGAAGCTGATTCGGAAGGGTTGTATTAACGAATGGTAAAAGAGAATTCCATGCTATTTGACAATAGTGATTCTTCTGTAAAAAGAGGAGCTCTTATCGTTTTTACTATGGCTGTCTTTTTTGTAGGTGCAACAGAGTTTATGTTGTCATCTATGTTGCGTCCATTAGCTCAAGCTTTTGATACGTCTACAACCAAAGCTTCTTGGCTGATTGCAAGTTATGCCATTTCTTATGCTATTGCAGCTCCTATTTTTGGGTATATTTCAGATCGGGTTGATAGAACACGACTACTATTGATCGCTCTTTGTGCATTTGCCATTGACGGGGCTGCTATTGTTTTAGCTCCTTCTTTTGAGGTGGCTGTTGTACTGAGAATTTTTGGTGGATTGGCTTCAGCTATTATTATTCCCACGACATTCGCATTAATTGCTGAGATAATTCCGCGTAATCATCAGGCCACAGCGGGATTGTGCCACAGAGTCTTAAGTACTCAACCATACGAAATCATATTTTCTGACTTATTGTTCAGGCACTCTGACTGCGTTACAACTCTGGTCACATAGCTTGCTATGTTCCCGTCGTTGCGCCTTGCAGAGCACCTGCCCAATAAGCCAGAAATATTCGATTCCGTATGGCTGAGTACTTAGCCTGATTACTCATGCCGTTCAATAGATTATCTTTATCGCCAAGATAGATTCTTTTACCTTGAGCTGATGCTAGACAGACTTTTTAATAGTCCTGATGCGAATGCGGCTGTTTCGCTAACTTATAAATTTTGAGGACGATATTATGAAAAAGTATATTGTGCTACTTGCAGCGACACTAGCGTTGCCAGCAATCGCAGACATTAACATTCCTATGAATCTGGTAAGCGCGCAAGGGGTAGAAAAAACTATTGGTACTGTGACAGCTAGCGAAATGGAATACGGTGTTGTGTTGACCCCAGATCTCAATAGCCTGACGCCTGGATTACACGGTTTTCATGTGCATCAAAATCCCAGCTGCGATGCCAAACAAAAAAACGGTAAGTGGGTAGCAGGCCTGGCAGCAGGTGGACACTATGACCCTCACGGCACTAAAAAGCATGCTGCTTCCTGGGGAGATGGTCATCTCGGTGATTTGCCCGCTCTTTATGTTGATCACCATGGTTATGCTAATCAAGCGGTGTTAGCACCACGCTTGAAATTAGCTGATTTAAAAGGTCGCTCATTGATGATTCACGCTGGTGGCGACAATCATTCCGATCACCCCAAAAAACTAGGTGGTGGCGGTGCCCGCATGGCCTGTGGTGTTTCCAGTTAAGGTAACTGCCTATTGGCACTGCTGCTTAAATTGATACCCTCTTAGCGACGGGGATTCCTACAGCTAGAGGGTCATGTCCGACCGCAGTGCATCCCTTGCCCAATATTGGGATGAACCGCAGTAGGACAGCCTTAAGTCCGACAGGCTGCTAGAGAAAATGACACATTACTTCTGTTTCATTCACCGCCTCTCCTTCCCACTCTGCCCCGGCATTGATCAGGAGGTTAACGCAGTCGGTATAGCCCAGCTCGGTCG
>NZ_JAHHPR010000771.1:0-3223 GCF_024606255.1 Endozoicomonas sp. SESOKO3 | reverse complement strand
CTTCAGACCCATTCTAAGCTTGAAAAAAGAGCTGGAATATTCAATCGAAGTGGCTTGGAAATCAAGGGATGTAATAACGTCGGCAACAATGTCTGATACCAGTGATATGACCTATACAACAGTCAGCCCTTCAGCAACACTGTCTTCGTCGCTACAGTCCTCGTCAATATCATCTTCGACGAAACAAGTGCTGCCAGACGCCTCTGAGGCTATTCCGGAAAATGTCGGCACGCAGATTATTATCAAAAATAAAGAGGGAATGATTCTGGCAACATTAAATCTTGATCTGGAGCCTGGGTATTTTTCATTCAGTGATGAAAATGGATATGTACTGGAATACAGAATTGACGAGTTTGGTATTCATCAGCTAACAAAAATCCACACTGAAACTGAATATGCGAACGAAAACAGATACAATTTTTTCTTTCCAGAACAGCATCAGGATTACAGCGGCGTGTACGCGTTTCTCGGTGGGTTTTGCGGGTTTATAGTAGTTGCCGGGGCTTTGTCAGTATTAGCAGTCCATTGTGGAAATCGTCGGGCGAAGACACTTCATGGAACGCCTTTGTAAAAATGACCCTGAGCTTCTGTATACGTTTCCCTTTTCTCCAGCTGCAGCATTGATGGCGTTACTGCTGCGATATTATCAACGATATTTTACCGATAGTCTGGAGCAGGGAAGCAACTGTATTCCTCATGGAAGCGATGACATAATTTTAATACTTTATTTTCTTCCTTTGCTCATCAACATTAAGCGCAACCTCAGAGCATGCAGTGACGCTGGATGATCGGAGTCCTTGAAAAAATTCACCGAATAATTTCGCTCATCCTCACCACGAAACCTCAGGCACATCAACCAGGGCAATACCAGCCATTCGCCCTGTGGTATGCATGGCTGCCAACCTTTTCGGGTCCCAATGAACCATCGCTCCCTATACCAGCGTATAGCAAGCACACTGGTGCCAAGACTTTTTTTTAGCTGTGACAGGTAATAATAAACGGCATAGGCATTCAGGACTGCAAACAACAATATGGTACAGAGGAAGTTAAGAGATGTGAAAAACAATGCCATACTGGCAAAAAGATAACAGAAAACAGTTAGTATGAAGTGACGAACAGAGAAACCTGCCCGCACTTCAATCAGAGAATCATTGGGCCCTGACCGCATCCTTCAAACCACTATCTAAAGCTTTATCCAAACCGCTATCCAAGCCACTTCGGGCATATTGCAGAACCTTGTCCACCATACTCGCCAGCTCGGGATCCTGAGGACGACCATCCCCCATAAACCAGGCAAACAGATCCGGATCTTCACAATCGATTAATTTCAAATAGACAAACTGATCTTCTGCAGACAGTTTTTTAAAAACCTGATTGGTGAAGGGCTCCAGCAAGACATCAAGCTCCAGCATACCGCGTCGACTGTGCCACTGCAGGCGTCTGAAATCATCAGCGCTTAACATTTTCGGAATACTCCCTTGATCGAGTTCAATCAACCGGAAAAAACAGAAAGCCTTGTCATAAGACTCTGGGAAAGTTGTCTAAATGCAGGCAAGACAAGCTCCCGGCATTCAGTGAGAAGCATTATACGGTTTAGTTAGCGCTCTGAATACTCTATATTATGACAATCAACGTCCACCCGCCCTTGTCTGTATCCATTTGCAAGCCAGCAAGGATACTGAAAATCAGAACACTGACCAGAACAAAACATTGAAGAGAATGGATCATGACTAACGATCGAGAAGAAAGATTCCAAACGTTTTTTACTGAGCGGGGGGCTCGTTATGAAAACGGCAAACTGCTTGGCTTTGGTGAGCCCTCTTCAACATCCGAACCGGAAAAGCCGATATTATCTGTTCTAAACCAGAAAGCACTTTTGCAGGTTTCTGGCCCCGACAGTATGAAGTTCCTCCAGGGACAACTCACCTGCAATCTTGATACGCTAACGACTGGTCAGTTTTCTGGAGGAGCGGCCTGCACCCCCAAGGGCAGAATGTTCACCAGCTTCATTCTGCTCAAGGCCAGTGAAGATCAATTCATGATGGCTATGCACCAGGGACTGGTTGAAAGCACTCGGAGCTGCCTGGGAAAATACGCTGTTTTTTATAAAACCGAGCTGACCCCTGACCAGAAGTACGTCTGCCTGGGACTGTCAGGAAATGCCGTTGAAGAGAAAATAGCCAGTGTCTTTAATGACGTTCCCGATGGCAACAGCGCACTCGATATTGATCAGCAGGGCTGGCTTCTGAATGTTTCCGGGAGCGTGAATCGTTTTGAACTCTGGATTACCTTCGAGCATCTGGCAACACTTTGGGAAAAACTCACTGAGCAGTTCACACCCAAAGGGCAACACCACTGGCAACTGCTGGATTGTCTCGCTGTTGAGCCCAGCCTGTCACCGGAAACTGCCAATAATTACATTCCACAGCACCTGAACCTGCCATCGCTGAAAAGTGTCAGCTTCAGAAAAGGCTGCTATACCGGCCAGGAAATTGTTGCCCGCATGCAAAATTTGGGGCAGCTAAAGAGTCGTTGCTATCGCCTCAGCTCGGACCAACAGCTGACAGTTGAACCTGATACACGACTGTTCAATAGTGCAGGCAAAGGGATAGGCGAAGTAATTGAGAGTATTCAAACCGGTCAGGGAACCGAGCTGCTGGCAGTCATTCGGGTCGAATCTGCCCAAGAGAATGATGTACGACTGGAGGGTGAAGAAGGTCCAAAACTCAATTGCCAACCACTGCCTTACGAAATAGATCCTAAACAGGAACTGCAATATTAAAACCTGTTTGATTGCCCATAAGTGAGTCCATAAGTCAGGGTACCTGCACATTAATGCAGGTACCTTTGTAAACCTCAAACCCGCCCCCATTCTTTAAATCCAAACACACCTAGCTCCAAAGTTGTGGCATGGTGAGGAAGCATGTTAGATTCGGTGATCTCAAAACCACAGTGCTATCTTTATGAGTTTGTAAAATTTCGACTCATGTATATCAACAGTATCAACCCCCAATGATCCGCTACGTTAATTTATAACTTAGAGGTAGTCCCTGACTATCCAATTTCTTTTTCTCCTCAAGACTATAACAGCGTAACGAATGATCACCTCTGCATGAGGGAACTTATTAAGGAATTCTTCATCTACTATTTGATGCCAAACCAGCAAGACGGCAATATTCTTTTTAGGATCGGAACATTTTTATTGCTGTAAATCCCAGACACG
>NZ_JAHHPR010000770.1:0-1205 GCF_024606255.1 Endozoicomonas sp. SESOKO3 | reverse complement strand
TGCCCCGAGAGAATGGAAAGTGCTGGTGGCGAAGAAGATTGCTCAGCTTGATGATCAGAAGGCACCAGCAGAAGAGAGCCGATAAAAATCCATTGATCTCGCTATGAAAATACAGTTACGGAAAGTGGGACCATACAGGAACTTTTGTACCAGCCAGCCACTCTAAAGATTGTCGAATCCAACCACACGGAAGTGGGTAAATAATACGTTTTACAGGAATATTGCCATGAATGTTGTCCATGGAGCGGGGATCTCTGCAAGCCCGTGCCCTCACCCTCAATCAAACTCTGACACCCGGTCGGTAACAGCTTCTGGTCGATGGGCAGTGGGCGAACCGACCAACAAACTGCTACCCCGTCATCCCAGGGAGTATGAGCGACAGGAGCTACTGCGGGCTGCTGAAAGCGGGCGTCTGGCGTTTCGGCGAATTGAATTGACTGAAGAGAGAAATTACTTTTCGGGTAAGGGTGCGCCAAGACCCTTCACCCTCGCCCTGCCGGGGGCGATGATGCCCACTGAGCCCGTGACAGAACTCTGCGGTAAGTGGATGGTAGGCACTGTTAATCCCCAATGCCTGTACGTCTACAAACGTGATGCCCACAGCTGGCGTATGAAAAGAGGTGCAGATGCGGATAAACTGCAGGCAAAACTTCTGCCTGACCTGCAATCATTGCACGATGGACTTCTTGGACGTTCCAATATCGTTATCTGGGGAGTTTATCCTCGTTTCACCTCAGGGCATCTGCAACCGGATGGGACGTTCAGTTTACCAAAATTGAAGTTTGGCAGTAGCACACGACTGGATTACCCGGAACTGGTGCTCACCGGATACAGCGAAAAAGACATCAAATGCTTTTGTGTTTACAACGATGCACAGATAAATATTGCCGATATCCTGCAGGACAAGCGTGAGTGTGAACAGGTATTGGCGCTTGAACCCTTGCCCCTGGTCGTTTATTGCCATCAGACAGGTTCTGTACAGGTCTACTTTGATGATGAGCTGGACAGTAAACACTTAGCCAGGAATGAGCATTCTCTGAATAATTTTGCGTTTTTAGAGGGCATAGCCCCAAAACATTTCAGAGCCGTGTTAAATCTGCTGCCAATGTCTTTACGGGCAGAGACATTGAGTTCGGAATCAACCGACTCGGCCAATGTCAGACACAAATTGCGACAGGCCATCATGCTAGTGAGTGATCCCGATC
>NZ_JAHHPR010000769.1:0-1337 GCF_024606255.1 Endozoicomonas sp. SESOKO3 | reverse complement strand
GGCTTCCTTCATGCGCTGTAAAAACATTCCCTTGCCCCCAAGTTGTTCCCGGTTGGGGGGAAGGACAGCAGCCTGAGCTGAAACAGATGGACGGCAGAAACGCTTGGACAGTGACGTTTGGCTGAGCGGAACACTATGGGTAACAGAATCGCCGAGACGTTTTTTGGAAGCACGATCAGCCCCCCTGTCCTGCTTTGGTCCGGCTGGCAGGCTTTGAGGATTTGATCTGTCAATGTTTGCAGGCAAGGGTAACATAATGATAGCCCTATCAGGTTAATATTCATCCATAATTCAATGGCGAGCCATTGTTTTTGATTCGACAATAATGTTTTTATAAAGTTCACCCATCAGCTTCAGGCACGCAGTAGAAAAAAAACAGTAGGCTGACAACAGGGTTTTCAATGGTCAACGTTGTCCGGATCGATCAGACTTTATCCGCAGGTTATCTGTGGTATTGACGAACTTCGGGGTTTCTTTGTTCTGCTTCATTGATAAAAGCCTTATCATATTTAAGCTCGGCAGCAGCATAATTGAAAGCTCGAGGATTTTTTTCAATTAATTCGAGCATAAACCGGCGATCCTTCAATACCTTTTCAGTGACTAACAATAAGGAATGAATACTTTCAGCAATGGCTATTCGAATAATGTCTTTATCGCCTCGTAGTCTTTCACTGGCATACTGCAAAGATTCTGGATACTTTGCGATAGCGGCCATGACGACATAGCTATCATCCCTCAGCTTTTCACTCAAATATCGCAGTTCTGCGGGATATTCTGAAATGGCAGATAATGCAAAGTTTTTATCATTCAGAACCCGTTGGCTGGCATATTTCAGCCCATGCTTCACCACGGCATTCCTGATCTTTTCTTTATGATCCCCAAGTGGCTGGCCCGGTGGTGCATAAAACTCCAATCTGTAATTGTAAGATGGCTTGATAACAAAGCATTGATTCCCCATGTCATAGACTTGCTCAACCAGTTCAGTAGCTCTTATGGGAGTCAATAATAGAAGATGATTTAAGAGTTCCCTGCGGGTGTCCTCACCGATCTCATCACTCATTAAGATTTCCCGCGCACTTTCTTCCGGTGTTTCCCGACAAACTAACGACATGTGCCATATACTTAGCCGATGAACATAATGAGTAAATTGTTGATGGTGTTTGCTCAATAACTGACAGCAAGGGGCAGTATAGAGCCAGGCACTTTTAGTCCGACTGGACATTACGAATAGGCAATGTTGAAAGGCAAATCTATCCGTTTCTGTCGCAACATCACGATTAAGGCGTTGTGCAAGCAAATTAAAGTCCCACTGACCTCCTTCAAAAATGGGTATGCCC
>NZ_JAHHPR010000070.1:0-2023 GCF_024606255.1 Endozoicomonas sp. SESOKO3 | reverse complement strand
TATTGCAAACCGTTTTCCGGTGAAGCTGAACCAGAAGCCCAACAAAATTTCTTTCGCTTCCTGGTAACACGGCAACAAGGTAGCTGTCGTCATCGTGTGCCTGTTTTTATCGCTTTTTGTCGTTATTTTGGGATCCCCTGCCGGCAAATGGATAGCATTGTCCACAGCTTTGCTGAGTATTCTGCGGATGGAGGTCAAACCTGGGAATCAGTAGATTTGGGCGGGGCGCCCGGGGAGTTAACAGAAATCACCTCTGAATTACAGTCCAGCGGGAATGTCATTGATGACTGCCCTATACCAGGCGAGATCGAGGAGCACGTGATAAAGCTCCTGAAGGACCTCATGAAGATTGCTGATTTAGCGCAACAGCAGGCTCTGGCTAAAGTCTGTGGCATAAGCCTTGAGGAACTGAAGAAAACGGTTCAGACAGGCATTGTATTACCAATAACCTATTGGTCTATTTTCTCAATTTCCACAATGGTAGAGAAACTTTGGCAGGAAAAAGATTTAGCCGGGTTTTCCCTGGGTGTCTCAATACTTGAGTTGCAAAAGACAAAAGCATTGACAAGCCCCAACCGGAACTTGGTCGGTACGGTAAGAGGAACTGAGCGTGACTATAGGCCGATGTCGGAGGCAGTCATACAAATATTGTCTGACAGTGATGAAGATCGGGTCATTGAACCACTCAAGTCACTCCATTCAAAAATGATTGAACAGGCCGGAGTAGACACTTACGAATGGTTGCGTTCAAACGTGGATATACTGATGAAGAGTAACTTGGCCAGGCCTTCGGTGATTCGCTTTGCCCGTGAAGCTCTGTTATTGGGTTGGCTGGATCCACTGCCGTCCTCGTGGTCCTCTATTATCACTGCCGAACAACATCATGAGCTTTTGGTGCGTCTGCAAGGCGTCGATGAACTCAAGGTTGCCGCCACCCATTGCCTGAAAAAGTGGTACACGACATTGTTGTCCAGGGAAAAAAATAGCCAGCAATTGCAGTTGATTTATGAGCGCTTCCAAAAGGAAAAAATGAATGCCATCTTCATCACTCATTGTCATGAGGGTTCTTCTTCATTCCTTGAAGATCAGATTGTCAATCGATCTATAAAGAATGCCTGGACGGACCAACCCGGGGGGATTCCGAATGTAGAACGAATGCTGGTAAGCCAGCCCGCGTTTCCACAGTTAACCTCAGGCAAGGCGAATCACCGTCCGGTGATTATCCTGGGTCAGCCTTTATGGGACAGCACAATGATTAAGGAAAAAGCCGAAGCCCTGTTTCAACGGAAACTTGAAAACAGCCCGGAATTGAAGAAGTTATCCGAAACGATCAAATCAAAGCCCAGTTTGGACCTATGGTACGAAAAGCGCACTCTGAACGATTTAAAAAACAAATGCAAGCAAGGGATCCTGCAGGCCTTCAGTCATTACTTGTATGAAATGACACACTCGAAAGGTGGTGGCTTAAGGTATTGTTGGGCCAGTGCTGCTCTCGGCTCTAACACTTTCAAGCGGGACTACTACGGCGCTCATGAGCCATCTTCTCCAGAAGAGCTGTATGGCATGATGACGCTCATTGATAGCTCTTCCCAGTTCCAAAAAACGGTTGAAGATGCCTACTTGCGGGAAGCACAAAACGCCAGTAATGCTCTGCTGCTGAAATCCAATGAGCTGACAAAAATTGCCGAAGAGTTTATTAACAGCGTGAATTTGAATTCGATTTGTGACGCATTGGACAGATGATAATAGTTTGGTGATGTCCATTAATGGCAACGAAATACTCTCCAAATGAAACTTTCGTACGATTTTAAGGTCATATTATTAAACAGTTTCAATTGAGTCCTTCAGATTGCAGTAGGGAGATCAACCATGGATGGTCAGATTGGTGGAGAAATAAACAAACCCGTTCGTAATAACGGCGTGTCTGATAATAGCATTCCGGCCAAAAGAGCAAAGCTGGATGAACCGATTGCAAAGGTCTGCTCTGAGGTAACGGCCAAACTCAATCTATCGTCATCTCCGA
>NZ_JAHHPR010000768.1:0-2129 GCF_024606255.1 Endozoicomonas sp. SESOKO3 | reverse complement strand
TCCCCGAAACCAATAACTCCCTTACCCGGGTACTGCGAATATTCTGACGTTCACGGGCAGTAAAGACCTGCCAGCGCTGTTCAATGTCCTTAGATCGATAGAAGCGCTTCCAGTTCCGGGGATCCGCATTATCGGGTCCTCTGATAAACCCGAGCTGATCCCCGGGGTACTTCTGCTCTAAACGTTCCAGCAAATCAAAGGTATAGACTGGCTTTTCGGGATTATCTGCCAGCATTTCCTGCTCAATCCCAGAAACTTCTATCTGACATTGGGGCAGTTGTACTGAGTTCATCAGCCGCTGGCACATGGCCATCCGGTGATGAAACGGTAGCATCGACTTGGAAAAAGCATGGGCAGCGCTGGGCACCAGCAATATCAGGTCAAACTGCTGCCGGGCCTGTTCCAATACATCCAGATGCCCCAATGTTGGCGGGTTAAACGCAGAACCCAATATGCCTATTTTCCTGGCGGTCATAGTGTTGTTTCCAAAATCACACTCTTTGGTACTTCCACTTCCACTGCGATGGGCAAATGATCTGAAATAGGCAGATTAAGGACACCGAACTGATGGACTATCAAGGAAGGGCTGACCAGAATATGGTCCAGTGAGCGACTGGGGCGCCAGCTGGGAAAAGTATTTAGTTCTGAATGAACAGCCTGCAAGTCAGTGTCTTTCAGTGGTGAGTTATTGAGCAGTTGTTCAGCGTGGGTATTCATATCGCCCATCAGAACCACATGATTGTAAGTTCTGACCAAGTCTCTGATATAGGAAAGTTGGCCATTTCTGGCCCTCTGGCTGAGAGCCAGATGCATCATCACCACGACTAAAGGGTTCCGGGTATCTCCAAACCGGGCAACGATTGCTCCCCGTCCCGGAATCAATCCGGGCAGTTTGTGATCTTCAAGAATAGTGGGCTTGAAGCGACTCAGGAATCCATTGCTGTGCTGCGCCAGCTTGCCGAGATTTCGATTCAACTGGTGATACCAATATGGAAACTGGCATTTAAGGGCAAGGTATTCGGTTTGATTGATAAAACCGCTTCTGAGGCTTCCACCGTCGGCTTCCTGAAGAGCGACCAGATCAAAATCGGGGAGGGCAGCAGCAATCTGATCCAGTGTTCTTGCCCGCCTGGAATGAGGTAAAAGGTGTTGCCAGCCGCGAGTCAGATAATGACCATATTGCTGAGTATTGATGCCTACCTGAATATTAAAGCTCAGCAGACGAATGTGCCCGGGCTTTTGTGATCGGGGGTTGTAAACCAGCTCACTGCGGTGAACGGATCCCGGAGCTCTGTCCCTCTTCAAACGAGAAGACAAGGCCCCTTCAAAGCTCTAATCGGCATCAGTGAAACCTGAATTCCGGATGCTGTTCAGTCCAGCATCTATCTTGTTGAAGGGGTCATAATGTTCAGCTTTTTGCCTGTGACGCTTGCTTAGCCTCAGGCTCTGCCTTGGCTGCACGCTCATCACGCACTTTCTTGATCAGGAAATCAGCAATAACAGGCATGTTTTCCAACCCCACCCTGGGTTCAATAACATATCGGCCATCAACTACCAAAGCTGGAACACCGTTTAACTGATAACCTTTGATTTTTGAACCACCCTGATTCATCAGGTTCAGAACTCCGAAGGAGTTATAGAAGCTGGCAAATTGCTTGGGATCAATACCGTGGCGATTCTGAAGAAAGTCCCCCATGGCTCTCACGTCGCCAAGACGGTTATTCCGATTCTGAATTTCAGCAAAAATACTTTCGTGTATTTCGTTCAGTTTTTTCTCTTCAGGAATAATAGTTTCCAGAGTGTAGTAAAGCTGGGCATGGGCTTTCCAGATGTTTGGACCAAAGAAACCAGGCGTACGAACTACACGAGTGTCCTTTTCCAGAGAAGGCTTCCAACGCGCAACAATGGGTTCCAGAGTGTAACAATGCGGGCAGCCATACCAGAAGACTTCTGCCACTTCGATCTGGCTTTTCTTCACTGAAGTCTGAACCGGGTTAGACAGAACCTGGTAATCCTGACCTTCCTTGTATTTGTCCTCTACAGCAGCCTGCGCCATTAATGGCAAAACCAGAGCCAACCATAAAAATTTCAGTTGTTTTGGCATCTAAATACACTCCAAGCCTTTTATA
>NZ_JAHHPR010000767.1:0-2359 GCF_024606255.1 Endozoicomonas sp. SESOKO3 | reverse complement strand
TCAACGGTGCCAGAAATATCTTTCTTAAGTGTTTGACAAGGTAGCTTGAACCTTAGCCATAACAGCGAGTGTTGCGCTCGTTGCGGATTTAATCAAGAGCAGATCTCTGAATTACTGCTATTCTCAACCCTTCAGTTTTGCACAGGCATTCCATTTCGGTCTGCCGCAACAATAAAAACAAAAGTACAGAAAGAAGGGAGTGTTTATGCTGCGGTTAGCTGTTGTTCAAACCCGCGCCAAAACCGGGCTGGATGCACCTGCCGTATCGGTTGAAGTTCATTTGTCGGCAGGTCTGCCAGCCCTGAATATGGTGGGTCTGCCGGAAGCCGCTGTTCGCGAGAGCAAAGACAGGGTAAGGAGCGCAATCCTCAACAGTGGTTTTGAGTTTCCTGTTTCCCGTATTACTGTCAATCTGGCACCTGCGGACCTTCCTAAAGAAGGCGGTCGTTTTGATCTGCCCATCGCCCTGGGCATCCTTGCGGCATCAGGTCAACTCAAGCCTGAGTCGCTGGCAGGTTATGAGTTTCTTGGTGAACTGGCCCTGTCTGGCGAACTGAGACCGATCACAGGCTCACTGCCAGCATCTATAGCCTGCAGTCAATCGTCTCACACACTGATGCTTCCCCAGCTGAATGCACAGGCGGCAGCCCTTTGCCCTGATGCAAAAGTGTTGGGTGCAGACAACCTGCTCAGAGTCTACGCTCATCTCACCGGTAATGAACATCTGTCAGAAGCCACCTGCAACAGGAATGAATGTCCTGTTGATTACCCCGACCTGCTGGATGTAAAAGGCCAGCAACAGGCTAAACGAGGGTTAATGACAGCAGCCGCTGGTGCTCATCATCTGATTTTCTACGGTCCTCCGGGTACTGGTAAAACCATGCTGGCCAGTCGCTTGCCGGGGATTCTTCCCGAGATGAATGATCATGAGGCTCTGGAAGTAGCCGCCATACATACTTTGTCTTCCTACAACCAGCCGCCGTCATGGAAACAGCGCCCCTTTCGCAACCCCCACCATACGGCCTCTGCCGTCGCTCTGGTGGGTGGCGGCAGCCAACCCCGACCGGGAGAGATTTCCTTTGCACACAACGGTGTCCTGTTTCTGGATGAACTGCCGGAATTTCAAAAAGTGGCCCTGGAAGTGCTGAGAGAACCCCTGGAAACAAGGGAAGTGGTTATTTCCCGCGCCAAAGGTCAGGCCAGTTTCCCGGCAGGCTTTCAGTTAATTGCCGCCATGAACCCCTGCCCCTGCGGATACCTTGGAGACCCACAGAAAGCCTGCCAATGTTCTGCTGAGCAAGTCAGACGCTATAAACGAAAAATATCAGGCCCATTACTGGATCGCATAGACTTGCAAATAGAGGTCTCCAGTCAGAAAACGGAGCGACTTTTTGAAAGCCGGTCCGAAGATGAAAACCTCTCAACTGAAAAAATCCGTCAGCAGGTGATTGAGGCAAGATCTATCCAGCAATGCAGGCAGGGGAAACCCAACGCACGGCTGTCTGCCAGTGAGATGAATGAATACTGTTCGCTGAATAAAAAAGAACAGAATTTCATGACCCGACTTTGTGACAAATTGGGTTACTCGGCCAGAGCCGTACACCGAATATTGAGAGTGGCCAGAACTCTGGCCGATATCGATAAGGAAAAAGATATTCAACAAAAACATCTTGCTGAAGCAGTGCATTACAGAAAGCTGGATCGTGAGTCAGGTTAGCCTCCCGGTTTTAGAGCAGGTCCATCATCTTCAAGAAACTTGATGGTGTCGAGCTATGTAAAAAGTGGCCCTGAAGGTCAGTACGGCCTGATTTTCCAGGTCGTACTGCTTCAGCATTTTACCCTCTGGTTCAGAGAACTTGTTGACACCTCAGCGACATCAATGCCCCTGCCAGTACATGCTTTCTGAAACCGCTTTAATTAATTGACTGATGTCTTCTGGATAGACTTCCCCGATGTTGCCGATTCTAAAACAGTCGGCATCAGACACTTTACCGGGATAAATGACAAAACCTTTCCCTTTCAGCTGCTCATAAAAGCGGAGGAATTCATAATCGGGATGCTCTGGAGAGTAAAAAGAAGTAATAAACGGAGAGTGTAGCTTATTGTCTAACAGGCATCTGAAGCCCAGTTCATTCATACCCTGGACGAGCAAACGCTGATTGGTGGAGTAACGCTTGTGACGGGCAGCAATCCCGCCCTCTTCATTCAGCTCAGCCAGAGCTTGATGAAAAGCCCTCACGGTGTGAGTGGGAGAAGTAAAGCGCCACTTGCCATGATTTTTTTCCATGCACTGCCACTGATCATAGAGATCCAGAGACAGGGAGCGGGCCAGCCCTTTGCATTGGGATAAAAGAGTGCG
>NZ_JAHHPR010000766.1:0-17620 GCF_024606255.1 Endozoicomonas sp. SESOKO3 | reverse complement strand
TTTTATGCGGGTGGTAATGCTCTTCCATCATGGCTCTTTGCGAGAATCTGGATTTAAAGGGTTTCGTGCCCTGCATTTAAAAATTTGTACAAATGTGCAAATTCGCAGAGTGGAGGGAAACGCTAGTGCTTAGTTTAACCCCCGAAGCATACATGAGTGAGGGCAATGGGGGTAGCGTTTGTCTCTTCCAATATGAAATTTCAGCAGAAACAGAAGGTGCACCTACACTTTCTGAGCGTCGAGCTCGCGCTGAATGGCCAACAATAAGGCTCTGCAGTAGAAATAACGCCAAATTTATGGACCGCGCCGGAGATGCAGGCTCCCGGGATTTTTTGTTATAGGGTTTGTACAACAGAGCACAACAAGGCTGACAGGACGACAAAGTATAAGTTTGGTGATGTACTGAATGCAATGGATGAAGTGGGTGTGCTGGACGTGGCTAATTTGTTCCAGTTTTGTATATTCAGTGAATGACCAGTAATAAACCAAGTGCCAGAATGCTCTTGATATACTTCCTCCAACACAATTGACGCACTGATGGATTCATGATTGAAAGACAAAGATACTTAATTCTGAACCATTGCACTCGCTAAAAACGAGAAATCGTTCAACTCTATCTAATGGTGCGGCTGAAAGAACTTCTGATATAAAAGTATAAAAAAGCAGGGTTAAAATTGCGGTTTTGTCTATATGCACGGGCTATAGCTCTTTTAAGTATTTGAAACTAGCATATTTAATTGATGTGTACTTGCCATATAACCCAATTATAGGGGCTGCTCCGCAGGTGCTGCCCCCTCCCATCTGGAAATTTTTGTAAGGTAGCCTTGCTGAATGGTTAGCAATGATAACCAATTATGGAACAGATTTCATAAACAGATATCTCATATTTAAATCATTTTTTTTAGGAGATATCAACTATGTTGCCAAGTCAAAAGCCCGTAGTATCTAAATTGCAAGCTCAATTTTGCTTAGCACCTAAATTAGAGCTTGATAAAGAGCTCGATTTACCTGCCACTAAAAAATGTAAGGCTGGTGATAGTAGTGAATTGAAAGGATGGGCACTAAAAAAAAGAAAAATAGAATCAAAGTCTTTAAATAAACCGTCTGACATTGATGAAATAAAAGAACTTAAAGCATTGGTTTCGAAGATGGGTGGCGCATTAGGGGGTGGTATAACACTTTCTGATGAAGTGAAAATAAAGGATAAGGAGAAAATGATTTCTCTATTCAACTTGATGCATGCATGTTTAGAAAAATATGAGTTGAATGAAGTGCCAGATAAATACCCCGATTTAATAAATATAAAAGAGGCAATAGAAGATACAACAGGTTTATTTAAAAGTGTGTGTGATGGATTTGTAAGAATTTCTTGTTTAAGGAGTTGTGTTAATATCGATCAAGTGTTTTTAGCTAAATTGCATGACTATTTGGGTGATGATACTTGCTTGGAAGTTTATGCTGGTAATGGTTGGCTTGCCTCAGAACTTAAACTAAGGGGGTGCAATATTGTTGCTACGGATAATTTCTCCAGGTTTGATAAAGAAAGAAGTAGATATTCTCCATTTTTAAGAAATGTCGAAAAAGTAAACGCTTCCGATGCCGTTGCTGATTTTATTGGTAAATTACAAAATAAAGAAAGAGGAGCTATATTAGTGTGTTTTCCCGAAGGTGATTTAAATGAATTAAAGTTGGTTTTTAAAGCACCAGTACAAAATCCTGATATTAGAATAATTGCTATAGGAGCTAATGCTGCAATGTGCTGTATGCCTGAAAGTTTATCTAACAGCGATATAACAGAAACAATAGCCTATACCCCATCCATGAATGGAGAACGTGTTATAGAATACCGGTCCACCTAAGGCTTCAGCCGCGAGCCGACAGGCACGTCGGGCGGAGCGGCGAAGCCCCAAGAAGCCCCAACGAACCGGAAGCATTCGTTTGATCGTGGTTATTGGCGGGTAAGCAAGGCTTGGAGCATTTCTTTGACTTCACTAAATTCAGAGCTTTGCTGGTCAATTTTCTGTTCGAGGCAGTCAAACCGCTCTTTAACCTCATGTTTGAATTGGCTATGTTCTTTTTCTTGCAGGTCAAAGCGCTCTTGAACCTCATGTTTGAATTGGCTATGTTCTTTTTCTTGCAGGTCAAACCGCTCTTTAACCTCATGTTTGAATAGACTGTGTTCTTTTTCTTGTTGGTCAAACCTTTGGTGCATTTCACCACGGGTTTGACCCAGACCATCAACTACGTCAGTCAAAGTGTTGCGAATATGATCAATCTCTGTTGGCTGAGGTCTTGCTTTGGCGCTCACTGGCATAACTCCAATCAATGTGAGTGAATAGCACACAGTAGCAGAGATTAACGCTAAGACACTTTCTTTGTGCGCTCCACCGTCAACTCCGCTCTGCAATGACCTTCTTCTACCGTTTTGAAATGTCCCGTTTTCAGCTTGGGATTGGCCATAAAGACCAGATCTAAAGTCACAAGTGCCGTGATTGCATGGTAACAGAGGGTATCCGTGGTAATATGACCTTGTTCGTGAAAATCGTCTTCTTAAAAAGGATATTGTGCAAAACTCCGGTTCATGGGTGAGGATGAGTCTCTTGTTTTTCCCTTTTGAAGTAGATTTTGCATCAGACATATGAGCACCCGTACTCCACCAAAAAGAGGCGCCAGCAAGGCCGCTTCGAAAAAGAAATCCAGTCAACAGTCAAAGCTGCCAGGCTGGATCTGGCTGGTCACCGGTTTTGCGGCTGGCTTTTTTGTGGCTTTCCTGATCAATCTGACACCGGCTCCTGTTTCCGTTAATGCGCCTGCCAAGTCCGCTGAAGCGGCTCAGCCCGATAAGAAAAGTCCGGAACCGGTCTTTGATTTTTATACCGTGCTGCCCGAACAGGAAGTCATTCTGCCTGAACCTGTTGAGCGGCAGTCGCCGCCGACAGTAGCGGCCAGTGAAAAAACTGGTTCAAAATCCGTGTCTGAAGCGCAAACAACCACAAAGCCCGGTGTAAAGTATTTGTTACAGGCAGGTTCATTCCGAAGTGCCAAAGATGCCGAACGCCTCAAGGCTCAGTTGCTGTTGGCAGGCCAGGAACCCAGAGTCGTCAAGGTGACCGTGGGGGCAGGGGAGTCATGGCACAGGGTTCAGCTGGGGCCTTTTGAAACATCAGAAAGTATTGATCAGGCAAAGCAGGTGCTGGCTGATTTCAAAATTGATGGTCTGTTGCTGAGAATGAAATAGCTGGATTCACTTTTTATTCTTGAATGATACAGTGCCT
This sequence comes from Endozoicomonas sp. SESOKO3, assembly GCF_024606255.1. NCBI lineage: Bacteria > Pseudomonadati > Pseudomonadota > Gammaproteobacteria > Oceanospirillales > Endozoicomonadaceae > Endozoicomonas > Endozoicomonas sp. SESOKO3. The sequence goes on along the minus strand of NZ_JAHHPR010000766.1, from coordinate 14,345 downwards.
TGAGCGAAGAAAAATCAATCAGGTGGTAAGTATGAAAGCACCGGTAGCCCAAAAAATAGCCCATGAAATCGTTCAACATGGTATTAGCAGGGTGGATGACTACCACTGGCTGAGAGATAGAAACTGGCAGAAGTTTATTGCCGGTGATCTGGATTTTGATAATCCAGCGGTTCTTGAGTACATCCGGTCTGAAAATGCCTATAAAGATGAGTGGATGAAAGGCTACAAGGAGGTTGAAGAAAACCTCTACGGTGAAGTTCTGTCTCGTATCAGGGAAGATGATGAATCTTGGCCGGTCAAAGAAGGTGCTTTTTTCTATTACACAAGGGAAGAAAAAGGCAGGGACTATCCGATTCTTTGTCGCAAGAAAGGCTCAAGAAAAGCTCACGAAGAAGTCTACTTTGATGTAAACAAGGAAGCAGAAGGTAAAGAACTTTATATTTTCGGTGCTTCAGGCACTAACCTCAAGCAGACTCATTTTGCCTACAGTTTCAATCTGACCGGTTCAATGGAGAGAACCATCCGGGTTCGGGATCTGGAGACGGGGCAAGATCTGAAATGGGAGTTTCAAAACAGTACCGGGTCTTTTCTTTGGCATGGCAATGAGCATCTGTACATTGTTGAGCGGGATGAGTCGGGTCGTGGTCGTGACGTGTACAAAGTCGATATTCACAAGGGCGTTACTGAAAAGGAGTTAATCTATTCCAAACCGGAAGAATACGACAGTATGTTTTTATCGTTATCCCGAACCAATGATCGTGAGTATTTCATGATTCATCTGGATAGTGGTTCTACTCATGTCGTGTATGTGGCTGGACGGAATTCTGATCAGTTTGAAAAGTTTGCTGTGGGTGAGAACGATGTCTCTTTCTCCCTGGAGCATTACAGGGGGGACTTCTACATTCTGACCAATCAGGATGAAGCCAATGACTTCAAAGTCATGAAGTGTCCGGCAGCTCCTCACATGCCGATAGCCGATGAAATGCCTGTAGCTCATGAACAGTGGGCTCAGGAAAACTGGCAGGACTTCATTGCGGAGCAGAAGGGCCTGTGCCTGAGCAGTATCCACTTCTACAGCCACTTTCTGATTGTTGAACGCAAAAATAACCAGAAAGTGCTCGACGAAGTGGCTGTGATGGATATGGATTCCGGAACCTTCTCAATCATCTCCATGCCTGAGGAGGCTCATTGTCTGGAGTTTTATGGTGACTGGGATCATCAGGCGACCGTTGTCAGGCTTGATTATGATTCACCTATATCGCCAAACACAGTGTTTGAGCTGAATCTGGAAAATGGCGCTTTGACAGAAGTTTATCGCAAGGATGTTCCGAATTTTAATGCCTCGCTCTATGAAGTGAAGAGAGAGTTCGCCCCGGCTCGGGATGGTGAGCAAGTGCCACTGACCATTATCTACAAGAAAGGCACTAAGCTGGATGGTAGCAACAAGACCATGGTCTATGGTTATGGTTCTTATGGTCATGGAATGTCGGCAGGTTTTTCTTCGCCTAAATTCAGCCTGATTGATCGTGGTTTTGTCTATGCCATTGCTCATATCAGAGGTGGCGATGACAAGGGGTATGACTGGTATCTCAATGGTAAAATGCAGCATAAAATGAACACCTTTAACGATTTCATCGATTGCTGTGAGTACCTGATTCATCGTAACTATACAAGCAAAGGCCAGATTGCTATCAATGGTGGCAGCGCGGGCGGCTTGCTAATGGGGGCTGTCACCAATATGAGACCTGATCTGTTTGGTTGTGTTGTTGCCGATGTGGCTTTTGTTGATGTGATCAATACGATCAGTGATGCATCTTTGCCCCTGACTGCGCCAGAGTGGGAAGAGTGGGGTAACCCGATAACGAGTAAAGAAGACTTTGACTACATCTCTGGCTACTCTCCCTACGACAATATAGAGGCCGGGAACTATCCGCCTGCGCTCTACAACTCGGGGATATCCGATGAGCAGGTCACTTACTGGGAGCCGACCAAGATGGTGGCCAAACTCAGGGCGTTGAAAACCGATGACAACCCTCTGATCCTTAATATGAAAATGCATGCAGGCCATGCCGGTGCCAGCAGGCGTTACGAGTGGATACAGGATATAGCGTTTGACTACTCCTTTATCCTGAAATGCTTTGATATGCGGTAACAGAGTGCCAAGTGCGAAAATTACACTCATCACCAACTGGTTAGTTACTCACAATGCGGTATGGAAAGTTTTTCCGGGCCGCCCCCTTGATAATTCTGTCTTCTCCCCAATATTAAGTGACGAATCAAGCAAAATGCTAAAAGGAGCCTACCTTGGAACAGTATCGTGGCACCACCATTCTGTCCGTACGTCGAAACGATAGTGTGGTCGTAGGCGGTGATGGTCAGGTTTCACTGGGTAACGCCGTCATTAAGGGTAATGCCCACAAGGTGCGTCGCCTGTTTAAAGGTAAAGTGATAGCTGGCTTTGCCGGTGGCACAGCAGACGCATTTACTCTTTTTGAACGTTTTGAAGCCCAGTTGGAAAAGCATCATGGGCGTCTGGAAAAAGCAGCCGTTGAACTGGCGAAAGAATGGCGTACCGACAGGACATTGCAGCGTCTGGAGGCCATGTTGATTGTAGCTGATGCTAAAGCATCTCTGGTCATTACCGGCAATGGTGACGTTATGGTCACTGATGATGGCATTCTGGCCATTGGCTCGGGTGGATTCTTTGCTCAGTCTGCTGCCAAAGCGCTTTATCAGAATACTGATTTGGGCGCGAAAGATATCGTAGAGAAAAGTCTGGAAATAGCTGCAGATGTCTGTGTCTATACCAACCAGAACCGGGTTATCGAAGAAATCAAGATAGAGCAGTCTTGACCAAAAGGCTGAAAAGCAGAAGTCAGTTACAATATGGCTTCTCGCTGACAGTGTTTAAATGGTGAGTTTGCTGATCTTTCGTTTACAGAGTTTGTGACATGTCAAATATGACCCCTCGTGAAATCGTTCACGAACTGAATAAACATATTATTGGCCAGGATGATGCCAAGCGAGCCGTAGCCATTGCTCTTCGCAATCGCTGGCGTCGTATGCAGCTGGATGAAGAGCTGCGAAATGAAATCACTCCCAAGAATATTCTGATGATTGGTCCTACCGGCGTGGGTAAGACTGAAGTCGCTCGCCGTCTGGCTAAACTGGCTAATGCGCCTTTTATCAAGGTCGAGGCAACCAAGTTTACAGAAGTGGGTTATGTTGGCCGTGATGTTGAATCTATTATCAGGGATCTGATGGATGCAGCTATAAAAATGCTGCGTGAGCAGGAAGTTGAGAGAGTAAAAGATCGTGCTCTCGATGCGACAGAAGAAAGAATACTGGATGCCTTACTGCCGCCTCCCCGCTCCTTCTCGGAGGACGCCGAAAAGCCTCAGGATAATACAACCCGTCAGGTGTTCCGCAAGAAGCTGCGTGAAGGCCAGCTGGATGACAAAGAGATCGAGATTGATGTTCGCGAAGCAGCCATGGGTGTGGAAATTATGGCACCTCCCGGCATGGAAGAAATGACCAGCCAGCTGCAGAATATGTTCTCAAATCTGAATTCTGGAAAGCAGAAAAAGCGCAAGCTAAAAGTCAAGGACGCTTTGAAACTGGTTCAGGACGAAGAAGCTGCGAAACTGGTCAATGAAGATGAACTCAAAACCAGAGCGATAGAATCTGTTGAGCAGAATGGCATTGTTTTCATCGATGAAATTGATAAGGTGGCCAAGCGCTCTTCCAGCTCAAATGCTGATGTTTCCCGTGAAGGTGTTCAGCGGGATCTGTTGCCATTGATCGAAGGCTGCACCGTTTCCACCAAGTACGGTATGATCAAAACGGATCACATTTTGTTCATGGCTTCAGGGGCGTTTCATCTTGCCAAGCCATCTGATCTGATTCCGGAACTGCAGGGCCGCCTGCCTATTCGTGTTGAATTGAAGGCACTTACCACCAGAGACTTTGTTCGTATCCTGACTGAGCCGAATGCATCCCTGACGAAGCAATATCAGGCTCTGATGAAGACAGAAGAACTCAATATTACCTTTGCTGAAGATGGTATTGCCCGAATTGCGGAAGTGGCCTGGACAGTCAACGAGAACACCGAGAATATCGGTGCCCGTCGTCTACACACTGTTATTGAGCGTCTGCTGGAAGAGATCTCCTACAGTGCAGCAGACCTCTCTCACAAGCACAGCGAATCACCGCTGTTGATTGATGCTGCTTATGTTAACGAGCATCTGGGTGAGTTGGTTCAGGACGAAGATCTGAGTCGCTATATCCTCTGACCTTTTAGCCGACCATACTCGGGACGTTATGGTCGGCAGCTCGCTTTTTCTCTTCTCTGCTTTTGAGAGCTATCCTGATCAGGGCAAGGAAGACTCCGGCCATCAGACCTAACATAGCGCCTAAAACGACAATAAGCTTTTTATTGGGTATAGAGGGCGAAGCTGGCACGACCGCAGGTTGCTCTATCTTGGCTGGAATCATGGAAGAAAAGTCCGGGTCCAGTTTTTCTAATTGTTCCAGCTGGTAAACACGACCGGATACACCTCTGATATAGGGTTTTTCTGTGCTATTTTCTGTTTCGGGAATGCTGTAAAAGCGATACTTCTCAATTCTGTTATTGATCGCGTCAACTCTCGACTTCAGAAGCTTCTCACCCAGCAGGTAAGGGGCTCCATCAAGAATGGTTGCATTCACTTCACTGGTCCGAAGTTCAGTAATCCCGGCGGCTTGTGCCTGGGCTAAAGCTTCTCTCAGTTCTGTCAGGCGCAGTTTGTTGTAGGATATGAAGTTTGATTCCAGACGATTGATATGGCTTATGATCTGTTTTTTCTTTATGTCAATCTGTGCTTGAAAGTTCTCATTCATATGGTTTAAAAATCGGTCCTGAGCGTATGGCAAAAGAATTTCATTGACGATTGATGCTGATTCTTCAGGGCTGTGAGAGCTATATCGAATTTTCGTTCGACTGTCCCCCTTGTCCGTTGTGATGGCTAAGTTGTTAGAGAATGCCTGATATTGCGCTGCAAGCATTTCAGGATCGGGTGTGGAAGTATTATCCGCAAGCGATGACTCCTGGAAAGCATAACGTCTTGCAGCAGGACTGGTTAAATACTTCATATACAGCTGATAGGCTTCTTCAGTCGAAAGGTACCCCGAGCCACTGTTATTACTATTTGAAGCAATTAAGAACACATTACTGTTCCAGGCTGCAATATCTGCAGAAGAGGGTTCGTTTAAGACGGCTTCAGTTGTGTAGCTTACAGGAAGCTTAAAGGCTGTAACCACAGCAATGGCTGTTGCTAAAGTGGTAATCGCTATAATCAGCCATTTTTGGGCAAATAGTTTTTCTACAAGCTCAAAAAGATCAATTTCGTCGTCAGGGTAAGGGTTATGGTATAAGTCATTAGGTGTCTGTAGGTTGTTCATGCCTGAGATAAAATCCTTGGGCGTAATTATTGGTTAGGTAATGACTCGCCATTATCCTGAATAAAAGGGTTAATGTCTCCTCTGGTTTTATGTCGATCATTCAGGGGTGGGTTGTAGCTTGCCTGGGACTGGATTGTTGTTATATTGAGGATGTCAGCCAATAGGCCTCCAACTCTGTCGGAGGCCGCTTGACTGTCACTCATAGTTCAGTGATTTTCAACGTTTTATCGCTACTTGCAGTCAACAGCTGGCAGCCATTGGTACTCAAAGCAGCGTAGTTGATCACTTCTTCATAGAGGTGCCTTGTTCGAAGAATACCCCATCGGCATCACGACCAAAGGTTCTCGTTGTTCCATCCTGACTGGTCATCAGGACTTGGCTACCATCGGCGCTGAAGGTAGCTGACCTGATTGGGCTATCACGAAAAACGGTGGCCTTTTCTTCCGATGATCCATCGGATTTCGGGCAATAGATTTTCGCGCTGCCATCATCACAGACGACAACCTTACCGAAACAATTACCTTGAGCTTGAACAGGCTGTGGCGAGACTGAGTAAGTCTGCCCAGCAGCAGCGCTGGGCGTGTTATTTACGTTCATGTTAAGTTCCTTTCGTTAATTTAGTAGTATCCTCGATCACAAGGATGTTGGTTTGAAGGGCATTCAACAAAGATGTCCTTCAACTCTTTGAATGGTTTACAGATGGAAAGTTCAAAACATTGATGTAAGCGCAACTAACAAGGAAGCAAGACTCTATCTGCTACCGGACACCTATTCATCCTTTCATATCAAGGTTTGTCTCAAAATTGTCCCCTACAGAGGACTCTGATGTAGACTGCGTTAAGCCAGTCGTTCAACTAAAGCAGAGACTTTCAGCATGCAGCAAAAAATCCCGGAAGCATTGAACTTTCACAAGCAATCCCAACGACTCGAGTTGAATTACAGTGCAGATGAGACATATCAACTCAGTAGCGAGATGCTTCGCGTCCACAGTCCTTCTGCCGAGGTCAGGGGGCATGGTAATCCAGTGCTGCAAAGGGGTAAAAAGCAGGTTCAGATCATCAGCATAGAAAGGGTGGGCCATTATGCGATTAAAATTCACTTTAATGATGGTCATGACAGTGGCATCTACGACTGGGGCTATCTCTACGATCTTTGCGTCAATCAGGAAAAATACTGGGAGAGCTATCTGGAGAAGCTTCACCAGGCGGGAGAAAGCCGTGAAGCTGATGCTGATGTCGTCAAACTGATGATCCGTTAAATCTTTAATTAATTGAAAAGACTACCTCTTTCGGGTTTCCACAAGTAGACCGCTTTACTCCAGGGGCATTCATAGAGCTGCATCATGGTTCTCTCATTATGAGTGATGACGATCTGGTAAGTGACTGATTCTCTCTGGGGCCTGCTGGTCAGGATAATGGTGGCAGGTTTACTGATAAGAACAGGGGTTCCACCCAGGTTGAGGGTCTGTTGGTAGAGCCTGTTCATGATGGTTGAGATGCTGCCACTGGCAGGATCGTAGGAAAAATTTTCGTTAAATGAAACTCTGTAAGTGCGCTTGTCAACGGGCAGGTCGCCAATGTTCTTGCTTATCTTACAGTTGTCGAGAGTAAGATAGCCGGAAGGCGGTCGGTTACTCTTTATAGCGGATAGTAGCCAGCGATGTCCCATGATTTTAGCGTTAGGAAGTGCCAAAGTGGTGACCGGCAAGGTCACAGCCAGTAGGGTCATAGCCATTATGGACACTATCTTTACTCTGTATGACCTTCTCATGTCTGCTTCTCTTCAGAATGGGCGTTCTGATGACTGTATCGGCCAGCGGATGCAGAAATTTCATAGTTGTGACTTAACCTCGTTTATCTTGGTGATGGGTATATGGAGGTTAGAATTTTCCTGTATCAACTTGTAACGCAGTGACTCTGTGTATATCCTTTGTGCCTTTTAAAATCGTCATAACAAGGCTCGAGCAGTGGGTCTTGACAGACAGGAGCCTGTTCATGAGAGTGATTCTGTTGGGTGCCCCGGGTGCCGGAAAAGGTACGCAAGCCCAGTTTATCATGGAAGAGTTTGGTATCCCCCAGATCTCTACCGGCGACATGCTGCGCGCAGCAATCAAGGATGGTACCGAGCTAGGTCTTAAAGTAAAGGCGGTTATGGATTCCGGGTCTTTGGTCTCAGATCAAATCATCATTGAGCTGGTTAAAGAACGTATCGGCAAAGACGATTGTGCCAAAGGTTTCCTGTTTGATGGCTTCCCCAGGACCATCCCACAGGCTGAAGCACTTCGTGATGCCGGTGTAGATATTGATCATGTGATCGAAATTGCCGTTGAAGATGAAGAAATTGTTCAACGCATGGCAGGAAGACGTGTGCACCCTGACAGTGGCCGTACCTATCACGTTGTCTACAACCCACCAAAGGTTGAAGGTAAAGATGATGTAACGGGTGAAGACCTGATTCAGCGTGATGACGATATTGAAGAGACCGTCCGCAAGCGTCTTGGAGTTTACCACGATCAGACCGCCCCTCTGATCAGCTTCTACGAGAACATTGAAGGACAGACCCGCTATACCCGTGTTGAGGGTGTAGGCAGCGTTAATGATATCAAGGCCAAAGTGATCAGTGCCCTTAAGTCTTCGGCTGCCTGATAAGCTTTGTTGTCTGGCATCTCCAGATGCTAACCGTAGAAAAAAGGACGACTATGCGTCCTTTTTTACGTTTTCAAGAGACTTTCGCATTAGCGGGCAATGATACGGCCTGCTTTTGAATGTGTGAGATACCCCTCCTCTCTATAGAGATACAACGATGAAAATCCTGGCTCTTGATAGCGCTACAGAAGCCTGTTCAGTTGCACTGAATCTGGACGGTGAGATTGTTGAGCATTTTGAGTTGTTACCCAGAAGGCACAGCCGTGAGCTTTTGGGAATGGTTGACAATCTTTTGAAAAAGCAGGGCGTCAGCCTGTTTGATCTGGATGCCATGGCTTTTGGTCGTGGGCCTGGTGCTTTTACAGGTCTCAGAATAGCGACTGCCATGGTGCAGGGGTTAGCGTTTGCCACGGACAAACCGGTTGTTGCAGTGTCAACCCTGAGAGCCTTGGCACAGGAAGGCTTCAGAGTGCATCAGTCAAACGCTGTACTGGCATCTATTGATGCCCGCATGGGGGAAGTTTATTGGGGTGCTTTCAAGGAAGAAAATGGATTGATGAGGCCAGTGATTGAAGAGAGCGTTATTGCTCCAGAGCAAGTGCTCGTGCCCGATGGCGAAGAGAACTGGCTGGGAATGGGAACGGGTTGGCAGTTCGAAGACTTGCTGGCAGCAAAAGTGGTGAAGTGTTTTCCCGAGGCTTATCCCAGAGCGGCAGATATCGCTATTCTGGCTGCGGCTGATTTTAACGAAGGATTTGCAGTGCCTGCTGAGCAGGCCAGACCTGTCTATCTCAGGGATAAAGTTGCTCTCAAGAAAAGTGAACGCTGAAATGCCTTTTCTTTGTTAACCATTCTTTGAAGCCGATATGTGCTGATATTACCCGGTAAGGGAGGGATGCTATCGTGGATAGCCTTCAGGTAATCATTCTTGCTCTGCTTCAGGGCCTGACAGAGTTTCTGCCAATTTCCAGTTCTGCTCATCTGATATTGCCTGCGCAGTTGTTGGGTTGGACGGATCAGGGGCTGGCATTTGATGTGGCTGTTCATATTGGCACATTGATCGCAGTTGTGGTCTATTTTCGTCAGGATTTGATCAGAATTGCCCTGGACTGGCTGGGCTCTGTGGCAGGTAAAGGCTCAACGGTGAACAGTCGTCTGGGTTGGTACCTGATTTCTGCGACCTTGCCAGCGGTTCTGTTTGGTTTTGCCCTGAAGTCTGTGGGTCTTGATGAGGCTATGCGCAGCATTGCTGTCATTGCAGGAACAACCATGATTTTTGGTGCTCTTCTGGGTTGGGCTGACTATAAAGGGAAAAAAATACAGCCTATTGAAACGTTGAACTTCCGTCAGGCTATGATCATTGGCTTTGCTCAGGCTATTGCCTTGATTCCGGGAACGTCTCGCTCAGGTATTACTATAACAGCTGGCCTGATGCTCGGCTTGACTCGTGAGGCGGCAGCCCGCTTTTCATTTTTGTTATCCATTCCGGTCATACTGGGGGCGGGGCTGCTTCTGACACTGGATCTGATTAAATCCACAGAGTCGGTCGACTGGGGCATACTGTTCTCTGGTGCCCTGATAGCAGGTGTCAGCGCCTGGATCTGTATGCATCTCTTTCTGTCATTTATCAATCGAATCGGATTGATGCCTTTCGTGATCTATCGCTTTGCTCTCGTTGCTGTACTGATGGCTGTTATGATGTTCTGACCATCAGTATGGTTATGGCTAAAGGCACAGCCATCTATCCTGCCGTATGGGTGAGTTTATCTACTGAATACTCACTTTTTTGTTATTAAAAAGTGGCTTCTTCTGCCTGTAAATTCCAGTTGATCATTTGTGTAAACAGGCTTTACTTCTTATTAATCGTAATTGGGGACTGTTCAGAAAAGACTGCGTCTGTTTCAGACTGATCTGAATGAAAGCACTTTTTCATAGGACGGACTACTGCACTTGGGTATACGGTTAAGTACGAAAGATCAGTGCCAGCACAGTTGAAGAATTGGTTCAGCTCCTACTCACTGTCCTAAAACCAGGAGATTTGAATGAGCAGTATTCGTCAGGGCATCAATAAAGTATTTCGCCGCCAGACATACCAGGTTGTGAAACCGAGCGAGCATTCCGATACTTCTCCAGACCTCGCCGTCGAACTTGAAAAGTACCGCTCCAGAGATCACTGGAACAGGTTTTGTGAACGCTTGCTACTATCCTCCTTAAAGAGCCTCACACAAAGCGTTCTAATTGAATGCGACAAACACGGAATTGAGGCACAGGAATGGGCGTCTGGTGTTGAAGACGAGTTGCGTTTTTGGTGGGATGGCCTTTCCAGGAATATGCTTGCGGCTCATCATGAAGACTTCCGAAAAGAGTTTCTGCTGGACTTTCCTTTTCAATATGAGGACTCATTACCCGGAAATGCAGAAGGTCATATAGAAATCCTCGATATGGGCTGTGCGCTGAAGCCAGCGGTTGGGCGTCTCCTCAACCAGCAAAAGCTGGACATAATAGCCGCTGACCCACTGGCATGTGCCTACAACACATTGATGGATATCTACGGTCTTGAGCGCGGCTACGACCTGGTTTTTGGTGTAGCAGAGAAAACGGCTGACCTGTTCGGGCAAGAACGGTTTGATTTCATTCTTGCACAGAACTCTATCGATCATGGATACGACCCAATACTTTCCTTTGAGCAGATTTGCAGGGCGTTGAAGGTTGATGGTGCCGCTCGCTTCCAGCATTTTGTAAATGAGGCGGAAACGCAAGACTATTCAGGATTCCACCAATGGAACATCGAAAAACACAGTGATTCCACACTGAGGGTCTGGAACCGTGGCAGCAGTCAGGTCGTTGACTTTAGTGTATATGGCTGCGAGGTTAGCGTGAACGAATTCGTCTATGAACGGTTCAAAACAGAGGAAACTGTTGGCATCAATGTTCAGGTCAAGAAGGTCAAAAGTGTGGTTTGACGTCTAAAGTATTAAGCCAAATCACCTGCACGTGATGTGCAGCTCCTGCGCGGTGTCAGGCAAGGATTTTGCGCAACATCACAGCGGTCCTCAGCGCCATTCATTGCGTTATTTGACACAGCATTGATCTGCTGGGAAGTCTGCGTTTTCTGCCAAAAATTGTAATTCCACACTTTTCGGACAAGACTGTGTCTGTTTCAGACTGATCATAATGAGAACATTTTTTCATCGACAGCGCTGAGACATCGACTCATGACCCGAGATTGCTCCCTGAGGAATTGACATGACTCTGAGAATTAATGACGTTGCCCCTGATTTTGCGGCTCAAACTACCCAAGGCTCCATCCACTTTCATGACTGGATAGGTGATTCCTGGGCCATCTTATTCTCCCATCCAAAAGACTTTACACCCGTTTGTACGACAGAGCTTGGCTATATGGCTCGACTGCAACCAGAGTTCGAAAGACGCAATTGTAAGCTCATTGGCCTGAGTGTGGATCCTGTTGATGATCATGAACGCTGGGCCAGAGACATTGAGGAAACCCAGGGGTACCTGCCCCAGTACCCAATGATTGGCGATACGGACCTTAACGTAGCGAAGCTATACAATATGTTGCCTGCTGACGCTGGAGATACCTCAGAAGGGAGAACAGCTGCCACCAATGCTACGGTAAGAACCGTGTTTATCATTGGGCCTGACAAGCAGATTAAACTGATGATGACCTATCCAATGACCACTGGCAGAAATTTTGATGAGATCCTTCGCTCACTGGATTCTATTCAGCTAACCAGCCGTTGCAGCGTGGCTACGCCAGTGAATTGGCAGCCTGGTGAGGATGTGATCATTCCACCTTCGGTTACGGAAGAAGAAGCCAGAAAGCAATTCCCGGAAGGTTGGATGACACTGAAGCCTTACCTGAGGATGGTAGCTCAGCCTGATTGATGCTGGAATGAATGTCTAAACCACAAATAAAAACAGCAGACCATGAATCTGCTGTTTTTGTTTGTGGTTTGCAGTTTCAAAAAATGGGTCTGGCGGCCTTTCAAACTCATGGCAAGAAGGCAAGAAGGCAAGAAGGCAAGAGGCTGGGCTCTCTTTACTGAAATTCATGCTCTAAAGACTGCTTCCGACGGGCTCCCGGGAGAAGTGATTCGAGGTTTTCAAATGCTTCCCCAGTGATAAAATTCAACCTACCTCAACATGTTGTGAGCAAAAGGCGAATGGCCAGTTCTGTCGTAGTACAAAATCATCCGGATCCTGATAAGCAGGCCTATCTTGATACGCTGCTTCGTGCAATGGATGAAACCTGTCTTATTATGAATCCAGCTGGCTGTGAGGAAGATCAACTTCTTCTTGGTTTTGAAGATGATCGTCTTTCCCTGAAGCGGGCTAATGGCAAGGAAAACCCCATCAGTGTTGACTTTGTGGGTGGCAAGGCGGGCCATAGAAGAAAGTTCGGCGGCGGGAAAAGCCAGGATATAGCCAAAGCGGTGGGCTTGAATAAAGGTGTCAAACCTCATGTGCTGGATGCCACAGGAGGGCTTGGTCGAGACGCATTCGTGCTGGCCTCGCTGGGTTGCAAGGTGACCATCATTGAGCGTTCTCCCGTCATCGCCGCTTTGCTGGAAGACGGTATCAGAAGGGCGATGGAAGATCGGGAGGTCTCGGAGATTGCCGGACGTATGCTGTTGATTAAACAAGACAGTCGTCGTGCAATGGAGTCGAGTATGTCCGCTGGAAAACAGTTCGATGTCGTCTATCTGGACCCCATGTTTCCGCATAAAGGGAAATCGGCACAAGTTAAAAAGGAAATGAAAATCTTTCAGGCGTTATTATCGGGTGATCCTGATGCAGATGAGCTGCTTGAGCCTGCGCTGAAACTGGCCCGATACCGGGTAGTGATTAAAAGGCCCAGGCTATCACCGGAATTGGGCAATGCTTCGCCCACCTACAAACTGCAAGGGAAGGCATGCAGGTACGATATCCATGCTCTTAAGGCATTTGAGTAAAGGTTGTGAATTAAGTATCCAGCGACCGCCATCTTTCAATATCCGCTAAATCCGATGGTGAAAGATGGCGTCTGCACGGGCGCTGTAACGGCAGTGAGTTAATGCTCTTTGATAGGAGTAGGTTGTGTTTTGGTGGTTTGCAGTATGCTGTGGCGGACTTCGCTGGTCAGAACCTTGAAGGCTTCATCGGCGACCATTTTGACTTCATCGCCAAAGTTGAGTTTGTTAGTCTGGGTAATCTCCACTACGTTATTGAGCCGTAATTGCTCGATAAAGTTTTTGAACAGAGCTTTGTCAAAGAACTCGGGAGCATTCAACCCGTGGATAATGGACAGCCTCTGAGCCAGGACTCGACTCTGGTTTTCCAGTGTCTCCTGTTTAATGTTGCCATTGTCATTACTGATCAGCAGGCTGATGACCATGAAAAAGCGCTCGAGCGTCTGGGCAATGGCACGGGAAAGCACTGTCAGAGTGACAAACTGAGCTGAACTGTACTCAGGCTGACGGTAGTAGCCGTCATGGTCGCTGATAATCAGGCCTTCGCTTTCCAATGTTTCCAGCCATTTGACGACCACTTTCAGGAAACTTCTTTTGCTCCACTTCAGAAAGAGTTCAGATTTAAGATAAGGGTACAAAATGGAGCAGACCCGGAAAATTTCTCTCTGCGTCATGGCGCTGTTATTAATAAACAGACAACTGAGCAGGGAAGGCACGGCAAACATATGCAGTACGTTATTCCGGTAATAGGTCATCATGACAGCGGTCTTTTCGTCAAGGCTGTAGACATCACCCAGAGAATCACTGAATTTATTGAGTAAATCCAGCTTCTCCGCATAGCGGATGACGCCATAGCCATCCATATCAGTAATAACGGTCTTGTCGCTGTAGGGGGATTTGCTGAGCAGCCGCTGATAGATCTCTATCAGCAATACCAACTCCTGTTCACCCAGGGCATGACGAGGCGATGAAAGCAGGGCCATGGCGACCAGGTTAACCGGGTTGATGACAGCAGCTGAGTTGATCTCGCTGGCAATTTTGAATGCCAGAGTATTGGTCGCTTGCTTTAACCACTTTGGTTTAAAGCCTTCAGACTGATCTTCCTGCCATTGAGGAACTTCCTTATCCATGAATTCACCCATGCTGACAGGGTTGCCAAAGTTGATCCAGGCTTTGCCAAACTGATCCTTCAATGCTGCCAGTGTTCGCACAACGTCCAGAGGGGACTCTTTTTTCTTACTTTTGCCCCTTAGTTCACTCATGTAAGTGCTGACTTCCAGCAACTTCTCAT
>NZ_JAHHPR010000765.1:0-2891 GCF_024606255.1 Endozoicomonas sp. SESOKO3 | reverse complement strand
ATTTAGACGAGCAAACCTTTGAGGACTACAAGAGTAAATATCTGGATATTTATGACCGTACTCGTTCTGACAGGGAAGCAGGGGTCTCGATTATTGATGAAGTCGATTTCGAACTGGAGCTGATTCAACGGGACGAAATCAATGTTACCTACATCCTCAGGCTCCTGGCTGATCTGCAAGGATCAAAAGACGCTTCATCTAAAGAGTTTGAGCAAAAGAAAAAAGGCATCATCGATTTAATGAATAATGAAGTTCAGCTTCGCAGCAAGCGGGAGCTGATTGAGAAGTTCATCAATGACTGTATGCCAGACCTCACAGCTGAAGACGAGATAGAGGAAGTCTTTGACCGATTCTGGAGTGAGGAGCGTAAACAGGCTGTTAAGGGCTTGTGCTCCGCGGAAAACCTGAATCAACACGCCCTTTACCAGATGATGGAGGATTATCAGTTCACTGGCAAAGAGCCACTGCGGGAAAGGGTTTTTTCTGCCCTGTCCGTCAAGCCGAAGTTGCTTGAACGAAAAGCTATTTTTGAGCGTATAGTCGGTCGATTTAAAGAAATTATCCGCATTTTTGATGAAGACATTGGTGACTTGCCGTAAAACCCAAGCTTTTGTTTTGCAATTTATTGGATTGCCGGTATGATATGGCGCCTTTATTAAAGCCTTGGTATCTGGTCGCAAGATGCTGAGGTATTCCTTTGGAGAAAGAAAATGTCTGAAGCTATCGCTCTGAGCGCTGTTGTACGCAAGGACGTAGGGAAAGGTGCGAGCCGCCGCCTGCGTCGTGCAGAACGGGTACCTGCCGTTATTTATGGTGGCGAGCAGGAACCCGCGCAAATTACTCTGGAAGCCCGTGCTATCCGTAAGGCACTGGAATCCGAATCTTTCTACTCCCAGATTGTTACCCTGGACGTAGAAGGTGCTTCCCAGCAGGTTATCCTGAAGGACCTGCAGCGTCATCCGGCAAAAGACTTTGCTATGCACCTGGATTTCCTGCGTGTTGACGCTGCTCACGCGGTAACCACTCACATCCCGCTGCACTTCCTGAACGAAGACAGCTGTGTAGGTGTGAAAGCCGGTGGCGCTATCACTCACGCTCGTGTTGAAGTAGAAGTTAAATGTCTGCCTGCTGACCTGCCTGAATTCATCGAAGTTGATATGGCGGATGTTGAGTTGGGTGGTCACATCCACCTGACTGACCTGACCATGCCTGCAGGTGTTGAGCTGGTTGCTCTGCAGCAGGGTGAAGGCCACGATCTGGACGTTGCTTCTGTTCAGTCTACCCGTGGCGGTAAAGAAGAAGCTGAAGAAGCAGCTTCTGAAGAAGAAGGCGGCGAAGAGTAATCAGCTTTTTTTATGGTTCGGGGCTGTATATGCAGCTCAGGGCTATGGAGGATGTTATGGCGAAGGATCACTCGATCAGGCTGGTTGTCGGACTCGGCAACCCTGGTGCTCAATACGATGATACTCGCCATAATGCCGGCTTCTGGTACGTGGAGCAGTTGGCCCGGGCCTACGGTACCAGCTTGCAGCCCGAGAAGAAATTTTTTGGTTTAGCTGCCCGCGTTACCATCGGTGGACAGGATGTCCGTCTGCTAAACCCGACCACATTCATGAATCGCAGTGGTCAGGCGGTGGGTGCGATCAGCACCTTTTTCAAGATTCCTTCCCAATCTATTCTTGTTGTTCACGATGAGCTGGATCTGCCTGCTGGTATCGGTCGTCTGAAGCAGGGCGGTGGGCACGGTGGACATAACGGTCTTCGGGACATTATTTCAGCATTGGGAAATAATAAAGACTTTCTGCGTTTGCGTCTGGGTATTGGTCATCCGGGCGAGAGTAAGGAGGTGGTTAATTATGTGCTGAACAAGCCTTCCGTGGCGGATCGTCAAAAGATCGACTCGGTGATCGACGAAGCCATCCGCATCTCTCCAGAAGCCTTCAATGGTGCTCGTGCCAAGGCCGTTCAAGAGTTACATACCTTTAAAGCCTGATTTTACGATGGCTTGATATCCAGTTTGGGGATTGGCCAGTACTCTCTGTCATTGCGCATGTTTTCTCCCCGTTTCAAAGCCTGATCCACCAGTTTACAGATCAGGATGTCAAAGGGTATTCCTGCGTGTCTGGCACCGTCTGGAAACAGGCTGGTGGGTGTCATTCCCGGCAGGTTGTTCAGTTCTGCAAATACCGGCTCTCCTGATTCCGGAACGATAAAGTCAGAACGACTCAAGTCCTGACAGCCTAAAATCTGGTGTGCCTTGAGTGCAATCTGTTGAACTTTCCGACACTGATCCTCCGAAATTCTGGCGGGGATCACATGATCACTGAGGCCCGGTGTATAGCGGTGAACATAGTCATACCAGGCACCATCTGGTGTGGTAATTTCGGTAACGGGCAAAACCTGGTAGTCGTCATCCAGATGGAGAACGCCGGCAGTGATTTCCCGACCGGTGACAAACTCTTCGACCAGGAGTTTTTCATCCATTTGCAGGCCGGTTCTCAGTTTACTCATCAGGTCTTCATAGCCCACGGCAAACTGGATACCAATACCGGAACCCTGACCTGATGGTTTGATGATGACCTTATGTCCAAGGGATTCGATACAGTCGAGGGTGGCGTCTTCACAGTTCTCATTACGATAGACGACTCTGTCCTTAGCCATAGGGATGCCGACAGATTGCAGCAGGCGTTTGGTAACCACCTTATCCAGAGAGCAGGCGCTTGCCAGGGCTCCGGAACCCACGTAAGGAATGCCCATAATATCCAGCAGCCCTTGCAGGCGGCCATCTTCGCCGTAGGGGCCATGGGCGACAGGAAAGGCAACGTCAACCTGTTGGGCTACGAGTTGTTCCGGAAGTGTTTCGTCGAGTTCCAAATGGACAGCTCTCCCAT
>NZ_JAHHPR010000764.1:0-1232 GCF_024606255.1 Endozoicomonas sp. SESOKO3 | reverse complement strand
AAGTTTTTGACATCGAAATACTGACATTACTGGACGGGTACAGGGATGAAATGGAACTTATGCATATAGTGACCGTCCTTAAAAAAGCCAAAATCGACATCTCTGACCACATACTCGAGGGATGGAGGCAACAGGCATGCAGCGAAATAAAGCGGTTAAAAAGTCGAGAACCTTTATTATCAGTGGTTGATCCTGATGTTTATCAGAGTTGTCAGGAATTAGAGTTACTTGATGAGTGTGGGAGTATTTTCTAATGGGCTTATGCCTTCAATCTGACCCATCAGATATCATATGTCATAAGTCGTTTAATGAAAGCTTCCTTCGAGCAAACCCGCTCATTTAAAAAAACACCTTCTTCACCAACTCCGTTCATGGCACGCTGAGCAGGAAGGTGCTATACATTCCGGTGCAAATAACAAAGGTCAATCAATGGTCCTGAGTCTATGGGACGCTCACAAAAAAACAAAACTGCCTGCCCGATGGTCCGATCACTGCTTCTGTCAGTGACCATAATGTTTGGGAAGTCGCTGCCTGCAATGGGATTAGTCGACTCAAACTCGCTACCAGCCCGTTTCTTATATGCCAATCAGTTGGTTGAACCTGAACCGCCCAATCCTCATCCGGTAGGGTTTATGCAACACCCTCCCCATTTGCTAAAGCTGCTGCCGAATAACAGTCCTGCTGCGTCACTCCAATTGCCTCCCCTACCCATTTGGCCCATGAAGCAAACACGCCACATTGACCAGATGGTTATGTCCCTTGAAGCCCTGAAGCACTTTTCCACTTCACCGCTCGCCATAGTTGCTGCCGACGGAAACGATGGAGGCAAGCCACCCGGCGGAAACAACTGGAATCCTGACCCGGAGCCCCAGCCTGAACTTACCCCTGCTCCGGCCCCTGTTCAAAAATGCCTGCAACAAAAAAGGCAACTGCTACGAATGCTTCGTATCAAACGGCTATGGGCGATTATGACGGGCCAAACCACGCTGACACGGATTTTGTCAGATCGGATCAGGGTGATTGAAGCGGACCTTCTCGATCTGAAAGGATCAGATCCTGACACGATGCATCCGGGGCTGATTCAGAGATGGTTGGCAGAGCATGATAAGGAACTCATTGTTTACAGTGAGATCACTTCTTGCAGATATTCTGGTCGGCAGGCGGGTACCAGGAAAAAGAATCAACCCTCCAGAATAATCAAAGTCTCAACTACCACGACAACAGGCCAGATG